>JACNKV010000128.1 GCA_014381855.1 Fidelibacterota bacterium
TATCCTCTTTTCTGATAATTAACGGGGTTAATCTAATGGATTTTCCTGTAATGATACAAATTTATCTTAGAAAAAATGTGGTTATTTTCAAAATAATAAAATTTTTTAGACAATAAGACATTTTTATCTTGTCTAGCATATTAGACAACCCTTAATTTCTGTTGTCGCCAATACAGATATTATGCTATCATCACAACAGAACTAAAGGAATTTACACATGAATTGGAACAATTTGGCTCGATTGATTACCTTCCTGATTGGAATTACATTCCTCAATGCAGCATCTCTGAAACCGTATATTTTAGCTACAGAAAGTGGATCGGGTCTTGGAGAAACCGTATCTGCTGTAAAGGAAAACCTGGACCGGGAAGGTTTCACAATTCTTGGTGACTATTCTCCCGCCGATGATCCGGCCCGCCGTATCATCGTTGTCACACACTCAGAATTGATCACCGCCATTCAACAAGCCGGCGGATTAACCGGCTTTGCCGCGGCACTCAGAGTCGCTTGCACTCAGGAAAATGGTAAAATATTCGTCTCCTATACTAATCCCGAATATATCGGGAACGCTTATTTTCAAAAGCAATTCCCTCTTGTTCGTACAAATATCTCCGTGGTTTCCGATAAACTTCGCTCCGCATTAAAAGAAACCGGCGATCCAAAATTTCTTCCATTTGGTGCAAAAAACGGTCTGTCGGAAAAAGAATTAAGCACCTATCACTATATGTTCGGAATGGAATATTTTGAGGACGTCGTTGAGCTGAACCAATTTAACAGTTTTGAGTCCGGGAAAACAGTAATAGAATCAAACCTTAACACGCCCTCAGGTGAGGTCTCCCCGGTGTATTCCATTGAGATTCCAGACAGGAAGATCAAGCTCTACGGTGTGGGGTTGTCGGGCGAATCGGGTGAAGAATACTTCCTGCCTATCATTGATGTCGGCACACAGAAACATACTGCCTTTTTACCTTATGAAATTCTTTTGATCGATAATAAAGCCGTCATGCTGCATGGACGGTACCGTATTGCCCTCTCCTTCCCCGACCTCACTATGATGACCTTCAGCAAAATAATGTCCACTCCCGGAGATATTGAAGATCTGATGAAAAACGTTGTACGCAATGGTGACTGAAGAGCAGACAGAAAGAAGTGTATTAAACTTAGACCAAATTGACCACTAACCAATAACCAAGAACACACTATGGAAGATAAACTTTTCGATGACCCAGCCAAACCTTTATACGCGCTAAGGGTTGCCTCTGAGTTGTCAAAAACCTCTATCTACTCTTTAAGACAGTATGTGGATGCGGGGTTAATTTTACCGTACAAAACCTCGTCAAACAGAAGATTGTATTCCCAGGTGGATATAAAACGCATTCACTGTATCCGAAAATACCTTGATGATTACGGTCTTAACATCGCAGGGATCAAGGCGATTTTCGCCCAGGTTCCCTGCTGGCTGTTAAAACCCTGCAGCGAAGCAGATTGCCGGCAATGCGATGCGTACACATCCGCTACGAATCCGTGTTGGCAGGTCACCGTAAAAGGACCGACCTGTAAGAATGAAGATTGCCGGGTTTGCCCTGTGTACCGCCTCCCGGAACAATGTTCCAATCCAAAGTCAATTTACAAGGGACTTCAAAACGTCAAGTTAAATGTAACGCTCGAACCTTAACCAGAAAGATTACTTTATAAAAAAACTAGTGATTCTGGGAGCCGGAACCGCCGGCACCATGATGTTGAATAAATTAGAAGCTGAACTTAGCAAAGATGAGTGGCATATCACAATCGTCGATCAATTTGAAACCCATTACTACCAGCCCGGTTTTTTATTCATACCGTTTGGGATTTATACCAAGCGAGATGTCATGAAACCAAAACGGGAATTTTTTCCGCCGGGAGTCGATGTGATATTTTCAGGGATAGACCTGATCGAACCCGACAGTAACCGTGTAAAACTCAGTAACGGGAAAACCCTTAATTACGATTTTCTTATCGTGGCAACCGGGTCAAAAGTAAACCCGGGAGAAACCGAAGGACTGACCGGTGAATTCTGGCAGAAAAATATTTTTGATTTTTATACTATCGAAGGTGCCTGTAATCTTTCCCATTTTCTTAAATATTGGGAAGGCGGGAAAATGGTGTTAAATATTATCGAAATGCCGATTAAATGTCCCGTTGCCCCACTGGAATTTGTCTTCCTGGCTGATTGGTGGTTTACTGAACAGGGAATCCGCGACAAAGTTGATATCGAATTCGTCACTCCTTTACCGGGCGCATTCACTAAACCGAAAGCTTCACAAATATTCGGAGACTTTCTTGAAAAGAAGAATATCCGTCTTATTCCGGAATTCAACACCGGACGTGTAGATGGAGAACGGAAAAAGATTATTTCGTGGGACGAGAAAGAAATTGATTACGATCTGCTGGTCACAATTCCTACCAATATGGGCGATTCCGTCATTGAACGCTCCGGGATGGGCGATGAACTTAATTTCATCCCCACCGATCCGTTCACCTTGCAATCAAAGGCTCACGAAAATGTATTTGTCATCGGAGATGCAACCGACCTTCCCAGCTCGAAAGCCGGTTCTGTCGCACATTTTCAAGCCGATATTTTATTTGAAAATATTTTAAGCGCGATGGACAACAGACCGCTCAGGGCAAAATTCGACGGACATGCAAATTGCTACATTGAATCAGGATTCGGGAAAGGTATTCTTATCGATTTCAATTATGATACAGAGCCACTCCCCGGGAAATTTCCTTTACCGGGCGTAGGTCCTTTCTCCCTGTTAGAAGAGACCAAAATGAATCACTATGGAAAAATGATGTTCCGCTGGATGTATTGGAATCTCCTGCTGAAAGGAGCAGAACTGCCCATCGAATCGCAAATGATGATGGCCGGAAAGAGAGTCTGACATGAACACACAGCATGTCTCTGAGCAGCTTCAGGACATTCAGGAAAAACTGAATTCCATCACCACCGAACTGGCGGTGATGAAACGCCAGCGTGAAGAGATGCAGGAGTTAAAAAACGACCTAACACTGGTCGCAAAGGACGTATTTCAAACAGTGGTCGAAGAATTGGAAGACATAGCTCCCTTTGTTCGCACGGGCGATTTTATGCACCTAATTAAGCGGGTCCTGAGAAACACCAATAATATAACGGATGTTATTTCAAAACTGGAAAGCGTATTGGATTTTGCCGAAGACGGCGGACCGGTTGCAAAAGAGTTATTTAACGACAGCCTTCGAAAACTGGATGAATTGGACCGTGCCGGGTATTTTGAGTTCATGAAAGCTGCGAAAGCTATTTTCGACAATATTGTGACCCACTTTTCTGCGGAGGACGTTCAATCCTTGGCGGAGAATATTGTTACGATTCTTGAGACGATAAAAAGTTTGACTCAACCGGAAATGCTATCCACTCTAAATAACGTTGTGAAAGTTTATCAGAACCTTGACGCAGATCAGGTTGAAGAGTATTCTATCTGGAGAGTGATGAAAGAGATTAACACACCAGAAATGAAAAAACGAATTGGATTTGCAATGCATTTTTTAAAAAATGTATCCAATGAAGAAATTAATAACTAACATAGGAGAATTGTCATGTCTACACGTGAAATTGCAGGACAAACAATTGATTTGACGGATGAAGGTTTTATGACCGATTACACACAATGGAACAAAGAAATAGCAGAGATTTTGGCGAAAGAGGAAGGCATTGAGTCTTTAACTGACCGTCATTATGAGGTCATGGAATTTATGCGGAAAGAATATGAAGAAAACGGTACGGCTCCCTCCATTCGTAAATTGAATAAATTGAATGTAGTTCCAACTAAAGAACTTTATCAATTATTCCCGGGGGGACCGGCGAAAAAGGCCGCTAAAATTGCCGGATTAACCAAACCGCAAGGATGTATTTAGTGAGGTGAACGTAAAATGTCAATCGTTGAAATGAGTTGTTCGGGGAGTATAGACGAAAACTCCCTCCACAATGACTCTATACCAACGACATTCTACAAAAATTAAACAAACAAGGAGACAATCATGAGCGACAAACCAGAACCGATCAAAAAAGTATCAATCATTTGTGCACAGGGATCATTGGAAGGTGTTTATCCTGCATTGATCATGGCAAACGGTGCACGTATGGAAGGGATTGAAGCGTCAATCTTTTTTACATTTTTTGGTTTAAATGCCGTAAATAAATCCACCATGAACAAATTAAAGGTCGCAACAGTAGGTAATCCGGCGATGAATATGGCGATGCCAATGCTTAAGCTACCCATTACGATGCCGTTCCCGACACTAATGGGCGCAATCCCGGGCGTATCCAACTTTGCCAGCTGGATGATGAAAAATGAGATGGAAAAACTGGATGTCCCGCCCGTCGATGAGTTTTTAGAAATGATCAGCGATGCCGGCGGAGAACTCTATGCCTGCAAATTAGCTATGGATATGTTTAAACTGACTAAGGAAGATCTTTGTGATCAGATCAGTGATGTTCTAACGGTCGGGGAGTTTTACGAAAAATCAGCCGGAGCTTCGATCATATTTATTTAACGCGTTGTGCATATTAATTGGTTTTACACAGATTAAGCTGAGTATTTCACTATATTTAGCGTCTGTCCATAATGTACCTGATTCATTAAAATCCAGTAAACCGTTAAAACGGTTATATTGCTGAATTTATAGACAGACACTATTTATAATATTGAATACATTAGGCATAATTTCTATGGTGAATAAGTGTAATATTACTCCGGCGATAGTTAGTCGTGTGAACTTTGTACAGACAAGAATGTCTGTACTACGGATTTTTCAGTACAACAGACATTCCTGTCTGTTGAAAAAGAGTTTAAAAGAGCAGATCGGAATATTACGGTTAACCATCGCCGGAGTAATAATAGTTTTGGCCTTTCTTTTTCTAATATGCACAACGAGTTTATTTAGTATAATTCAGTTTACCTGAGTGGTCAAAGCAATCAGCCAATCAGTATGGCAGATTTGACAGTCATTTCCGTCTGTTTTATCATGACACCGGAAACAATCATCCATTCCGCGTTCAATGTAGGCCTGTCCGTGGAAATTCTCTGAACCTTCGTACATCCATTCCCGTGCGACTGGATGGCCACTCTGACCACTTTCATGACATTCATAGCACGACACTCCGCTATTTCCGCCATAATAGTCATTCGCATCATTCGGGTCACCATGGCAGGCACGGCAGCCGTCAATTCCGGTTTCGGCAATCTTAGCCACGTGAGAGTACTCCGCATCCCCTTCCAGCCATTCTGTAGGGTGCATCGGGGGTTCGGCTTTTTCGGTACAACCAACAAGTAGTAGCAACAGTGAAATAATTGTAACTAATTTGCTTTTATTCAACATAATTTATTATCCTTTATCAGTAGACAGGCAAATGATTGAAGTCTGTCTGAAATAAACCATTACTCCAATCATCCACTCCTTATCCTAATCCGCCTTAGACGGACAAGTCCTTATCTTAATCCTCACTCTCTAATTATGACACCTGTAGCACGTCGGGTCATCCGGCACATGACAGGACTGACAAACATCGACCTCATCCATCGCGACATCCGTGTGCATTCCACCTTCTATGGTTGCCCAATTTGCGAAATTATGATCCATCGGCATTACCTGCTGTTCGGTATGACAGCGTAAGCAATCATCGCTCAAACTGTGGCAGGTGGAACAATCCTTGGAGCCGAAACGTACATCGTACCCATGCGCCAAAAGATAATCCGCTTGGTGCGTCTTTGGAGCATATTGCTGAAGCTGATGGCATTGATCACAGCTTGATTCGGTATGACAAAGATGACACGCATCTCCGCCGGCCGGAGTCAGTTCAGCACCGTGATAGTCGATCCAACTTATGTCGTGACTGGTCGGTGTTGAGACTACATGACAGGCTTGACAATCAGCATCAGCCCATAATTTTCTTCCGTCTTCCGCTTCGTCAGTTTCGATATTCTGATGGCAGCTAAAACAATCCTTGCCTGATTCCAAATGGAGTTGATGCGAAAAGTCAGGACCGCTGCGTTTGACGATATCTGGATACGTATCGGCATCTTCCTCGTTGGTATGACAAAGTGTGCAGTCAGCATCATCAGAATCCTCATCCACTTCATCCTCATGACATTCGGCACATACATCCATCAATGGAAGAAAGGCATGGTCATTTACGGCAACCGACAATTCTATTCCTCCATGACAATCACCACAGGATAATTCCTCATCTTCGACATGGTATTGATGTGGGAAGAGAATAATATCCCTGTCTTGTCCCAGAACAAATGTAAAGAAAAGTATGAAAACTAAATTAAAGCGTTGCATGGATACTCACTCCTCCCCGTCCGTCGGTATCAAACCATGGATTCATCGCCATCCGTCCGAACACTCGTATTGAAATTAATTTCACAGGAGACCAGCCGACCCAGCCGTACAACCCTGTGGCATTTTGCAATTCGGCGATCTCACCGTAATCCACAGCATTGAATGAGAGACTGCCACCATAAGACAAAGCCCCTTTTAATCGATTTTGAATTCCGGCGATGGCGCCAAACATGGTTGTTTCTCCGACTTTCCCGGCAAGAACGGATACTTGGGTGATACCGTACTTTAATGTGCTTCGTAAAAACATATTTCCGTTTTTTGAAAATCGAAACCCGACTTGGTTCCATAAAATAATTTTTTTAGATAGCGGAGTCATCACATCCAAAGATGTTACCGGTGCAATTCTCGCAGGTTCATCCATCCATGCCCACGATTGATAACCGGCATATTTTTTCTGTCGGAAATTCAGCGCCAGTTGATTCTTACCAATCTTATACCCGGCTCTGATACGGGCATACGTCAATTCAGAATCGTTGAGATTCATAACGATCGTATGACTGAACCGAATTCCAAAAATTCGAGTGTGAACTCCCGTTCCTACAAATACTTCGGCATCTTCGTCCAACCCTTCTATCCATCCGTAAAGGGCTGTACTTGAATGTGTCTTTTTCTTGCTCCACGATCCGTAGATGTGGAGTTGTTCCAGCAAATCTACCGGCCCGTCGATATTCGGATAGAATTGTCCATCGCGGAAGGTGGCAATCGTCGTATCGCTAAAATCGGTGACGGCTTCAATTCCGCCTAAAATGTTGAAAAGCCCGAATCGTCCGGCAGAGACGGTAAGTTCCGCGCCGTCTATTCGTCCCTGGTTTACGGCATTCCATTGTGCGATCCGCCCGACTTTTAGTGAGCTTTTCCCGACATGGATGCCAATATTAAATGTATGCAGTCGAAAAGGATTTCTGAAATGATTGTTCTCCGTTCCGTATTCGGTCAGGGAATTAATCGTCAGAAAACCAAATTGTTGGTTGTAGCCCAGCAGGGTTCTCCAATGGAGTTGTTCTTCCTGTTCGACCATTCCGATACGCGGTGTAACCGCGGACGTGGACAGAAATATATCCGGTTTCCCGGCATACAAAGCTACTGTTATAACTAGTAAAAGAAAAACCAGACTAAATCCGGTTGATTTCTTTTGGGATGGTGAAAATATTTTCATTTACTTCATCCGTGTTGAGGTTAGATAAATTTGCAATAACCCCGCCCAAAATCGGGCGGGGTTATTTGAGTTTTAATGTATTCTTAAGACCTAACCACCACAATTAGGACAATTGCCCCATTTATGTCCAGGTAATTCAGACCAATACATGGCATTAAATCCAAATTTAATAGATTTAACATCATAGCCAATCACTGTCAAGTAAGCAATGGAAGCTGCTGCAGTCTGACCAGTATAGCAATAGAAAATATTGCTTCCGGCCGGATCAAACGCACTAAGATTTCCATCCATTTTAAGCGTAGCCGGTGTAAGCTGATATGCTCCATTAATATGACCATGTCCAAGATAATCCGTCTCGCTCCAGTAGTTCATGATATTATAGTCGGGGGTATTACCAATAACATCGCCGGCAAGAATTAATAGCCCGTCGCCCCAAGCTGCGATAGCCGCATCAATTCTGGCATCCAGAATTTCTTCAGCTGTATCAAACCCTGTGCTTAGTTCCGGATAATCAAATTCCGGTAAAGCTGCGGATGCTGTAGTAACAAGATCATCTGCATAGGCATCGGATGTATTACTTGACCATTTGTCCAAGCTGGCATCATGCATACTCATTCCAAACTTCATTGTGAATGCTTCATATCCTTTAAGTCGGAGAAGCGTATGAGCAAAAGATGCTGTTTGACCGGAATAACATGTGGTTAAAATCGGTTTGGTTGTATTTGCAGCTTCATCAAACATCGTTGCCAGCGTAACATTTACAGCACCATCAATATGCATTGCGGCATAGTCGGTAGCACTACGAAGATCTAGAATCAAGTAATCGTCGGTATTTACCGAAGATTCAGTCATAATCCATGTACCAAGATTGTTCACATACCCGCCATCATCACCTTCAAGGTACTCAACCAGTACTTCAAATTCATTAACCTCTTCCGTTTCATCACCGCAACCGAACATGAAGAACATCATGCTTACGGTTAGGAGAAGAACGATCACTTTTGTTATTTTCATTTTACGTTTCCTCTTTGTTGTTCAGGTTTTGTTTTTAT
>JACNKV010000080.1 GCA_014381855.1 Fidelibacterota bacterium
ACCCCAACCGGCGGAACCAGAATCCGCTGTCCTGCCATTAGACGATGCCCCAAATGTTTACTATTTATGTTAAAAAGCGCGTGGAATTTACCGAAAATCACCGATTCACAAAACGTTTATCCGAATAATCTCCAAATAATTTGTCAATTCATTTAACTAAAACTAATTTTCGGCTTTCTGTCATTGCATCAAATTGAATTATACAAAAATAGACACCTGACCCCATCATTTCTCCTAAATCATTCCGACCTGTCCACTGGATGGAGTATCTCCCTTTTGGCTGAACATCTCCGCCAGTTGTCCATATTTCTTGTCCATAAATATTTGTGATGACGATGGTCACGAATGATTCTCTCGGAAGTTCATACGAAATAGTTGTGGACGGATTAAACGGATTCGGATACGGCGAACCAAGACGGAACTTATTTGCGACTTCAGACGAATGAATACTAATCGTATTTTCTACAAAAATGGATACCGTATCAGATACTGAAAATATGCCATCGCTTACAGTTAATATACAAAGAATCTCCATTTCTTCATCTACAAACGGCGCCATAAACGTTGGTGCATCGGACGCGGGGTCATCAAACACAATAGCTTGGGATGACTCCCATAAAAATATTAAGTTATCACCATCTGGGTCATCAGAAAAACTCCCGTCTAAATAAACAATCACTCCTTCGTTTACTGATTGGTCCTCCCCTGCATCAGGCAGCGGAGGAGATGAAAGAGAAGATACCACAAAATCGACCGCTACAAAATCACCGGGCGTTTCCAGGCTCATCACATGTAAACTGATATTGGCAGTACCGTCAACCGCTTCGGCACCATTCGCAAAGACGTCCAGGGAAAAAGCCCGTTCTTCCCCGGGAAGAATGGGGAGTTGATAAAAGTCATCCGTCGTCATGACCGAATCCCAGTCTGATGGGAAGCAAGTACCCCCCAGACATAATGCACTACTCCAACCAACAGGAAGAGTATTTTCAGTTCTTAAAACAGCCGCATACAGTGTGTCATCAGAAATGTTTACAATCGGAGCATCTATAATCAGCGTTCGCCCAACATCTAAATGAGCCGAAGTTAAGACCGGTGAGAAGGTAAATCCATCCTGTGCAAAGGTGAATCCGGCATACATAACCAAGTTGAAAAAGATGGTTTTCATTGGCATATAAGGTCGCTCTTTATTTAAGCAGGATGAATTTTTTTGTTAATGTATTTCCTAACGATATCAATGTGTAAAAATACACTCCTGAAGAGAGAGTCTCTCCATCATACATTACCGAATATTCACCGGGTTGATGGATGTCTTTCACTAAGGTGGTTATCTCTTTCCCCAGTAAATCATAAATCGCCAACGTGACCGGTCCGGGCTCCACAATAGAATACTCGATGGTGGTAACAGGATTAAACGGATTCGGATAATTCTGCCGAAGCGAAAATATTTCAGGGAGAGAGACAGAGCGCTTTTCAAGTAAGAGGTTCTCCATTGTTCCATCAAGCTCAATCTGACCATCCTCCACGAAGAGATATTCCTTTCCTGTCATTGGATTTATAAGCACCCATTGGATTTGGTTGTTCATTGGGTTCGACAGTGTCCAGGTCACCGTTATGTGTTCATCAGTATTCATTATTTCTATATTGTTTGAAGAGTCTGTGGCCTTCCAATTTCCGGTGAATCGGACATCAAAAGCTCCAAGCGGTGGTTTGGGCGGTAAACTGTAGCTCAATTTTTCACGCGCAGGGATTTCCACACCAAAATACAATTGTTTTCCGTTGATCGTTAGGATATTCGCATCTTCCAACCTCTGCACAGGCGATTTCTCATTACGGGTAGTTGAAGGTACAACCGAAATGTTTCCATCACCAATGGAACGCACCCAGTAACCTTTGCCGGGTTCTAAAACCGTGGCGGGTTCATATCCGTTACCAAATCCATAAATTGTCCCAGGGATGATTAAGCCATCCGGGTCTATAATTCCAGCCACATTGCAATCGAAGGACAGACCGGAAATCATATTCCAATCCTGTGAAAGCGAAACAGTCACTTCCTGAAATGGACCACCTATAATTGTGCTTACTCCTTCTTGAGCAAACCGAAGCCAATATCCGGTACCGGGGACAAGTTCTTCCTGCGTCTGATAGCCGTCACCAAAAGAATAGAGTGTGTTTTCAACCGCACCCGGAAAGATATTTTGGTAGGTCGGTTCCGGAACAATCAAAGGCAAGCCTACCATGTTCCAGTCTGCGATGTTTTGAATTTCCAACACAATGCTGGCATCGGTAACTTCAACTTCGACCGGGGGCGAATGTGGTGACTCTCCGGAAGAATAGACTGCCGAAACTGCGAATTGATAAACACCATTTATCAGGCCATCCACAGTGTATGCCTGATTCGTAACCAGAGCTTCATTGCTTGGTTCTTCATTATCATCTTTCCAAATATTATATCCCAGCAGATCACGGTCTCTTGCTGCATCTTCTGTATTAAAAGTCACGCTTTCAGAAGACCCAAAATCTCCTCCGGTAGCAATTTGTGTTCCGTTAAGAATCAGATTGTAATATCCTTGACCATAATCACAGCAAATACCGTCTCCGTAAGAATCGTATATTGTAAACGTATAGGATCCCATTTCCAATTCCATGTCCCATGAATACATCGTATTTTGGCCGGACAGATCACCTGCATTGATCCCGGCTATTTGGTTTCCGCCGTGATCTGTAAGCTCCCACGATGTTTCTGCCGGATAATTATCAGTCTGGACTTCAACCACAAAATCAGCAGTTGGAATCTCAGGGTAAGGCCATGTTAGAGAAACCGATCCTCCATCGACCTCCGCATAGACAACGTAAGGAGGAAGCAACATCTCAGACAACGAAAAATCAAGATTGATT
The DNA here is from genome assembly GCA_014381855.1 of Fidelibacterota bacterium. GTDB lineage: Bacteria > Fidelibacterota > Marinisomatia > Marinisomatales > JACNKV01 > JACNKV01. The sequence continues at coordinate 2,896 of JACNKV010000080.1, forward strand.
ATTTCATTGGAAATCGTCGTAACACTTTCTGTTGTCAGTTCATAATCAGGGGCACTGCATATTACGTTATAAGTCGCCGGAATTGTGTTTAAGACATAGGACCCATTAAAGGTTGTTGTCGTTTCAAACGATCCGGCTATAATCGTTGCACCGGCGATTGGAGTATTTGTAAATGCGTCCGTGACCATGCCGGTGAGGACAGCGTCTTGCGCGAAAAATGCTTTGCCGGCCTGCAAGACTTCACGAGTATGAATCGGATATTGTCCGCCCGTCATTTGCCCTTCATTCGTTTGGACAATCACCACCCCTGTTACTTTCGATAAATCCCAATCATCTTCTATCGTAAACGAACGGGAAAATTGGGCCGTTTGTCCTACTTCTGAAAGACTGAAAGTCTCTTGTTCATATCTCGCAACAGTACAAAAATATGAAGAAGAATAATTGTAGGTCAAAATGAGTTGCACAAAATTATCATCGGTTGTCACGGCACTTGTAACTTCAATATCCGCAGTTAGAACAGCACTGCCTTCAAAAGATATCTCAAGGGACACATCCATCTCCAGAGGACTTTGGGTTGCTGAAACCGCGTTATAGTGGTTCACATATCTTGGATACGTATCTCCGCCACCTACATCCGGTATATATCCCCCAAATACCGCGGTGGGCAAGGCTTCCACTGAATACCAACTGCTTCTTACAGAATAATTGGGGCTTGTGTGTTGGTCTCCTTCCCAAATAAGCGGAACAATATTATAATTATCGTTTAGTTCGGACAAGCCGGCACGGGCTTGTGGACAATAGGTTCACCAAGATTCCGAAAATACTTCACCCACAACCATCATTTGGGTTGCAAGTGCAAAAGAAAACAATGTATTAAGGAAGAAATATGTACGTAGTGATTTCATAAGTAGACTCCTCTATTATGTGTATTGGACTAAATATTGCGACGAAATTACGAGCGTAATTTTCCTTTTCAAAGTATGAATTAATTTAATGTTATCCCAATCACATCTAACAATAACTTGTGATGAATATTCGCTTGTATAACTTCACGTGTCTCCTCATTTTGAAGAAACGTAACTACGTTGAATGTATCGTCGGTATACCAATCAGGTTTCATAAGAGTTAAGTCAACGATATCATCCCTTGAAATTGACAAAGCATTAAAATCCCGCATTACTTGCCGATGGTGAGTTTCGCCGTTAGAACCTTCATACAAAACCTCATTTTCAATCAATACGGCTTGAAGTGTGTATATATTACCGACTTGCAATCCAAAAACACGCATGGTAACGTCGAGGGTGGAATCTGACTCCTCTACCTCATGCCCAAGATAAATATCAGTCGGAGTTTGAAGGCGCTCAATTAACGTTGCTGTGGAATTGGTAATTGGGCCAACCCCAACAAAGGGAGTGCTTCCATCAATTGTAAGAAACGGAGCGATCTGAAATGGCATATAATACTCTAACCGGCTGTCACTTTCTTCCATATTATACGCATACATGGGGTCTCCCGGAGCCGGAGTTCCAAGGTGATACCTAATGACAGCTAACGATGATGCATGTTCCTCCAAATAGTCATCAACAATTTCATTCGCTTCCGGGCAATTTGTGCATGTAGTACTTGTAAATAATTCTGTTAATACGACGTGACGGATTTCAGTCACAATATGCAATCGTACTTCAATGATGTCTTGTGCATAATATCCCTTTAGAATGCCACTCACTTGTCCGGGAAATGAACCGGTCATTTTTATTGACTCGTTATAAATATATTCGAAGTTATCAGGAAATTCATGATATCCTTCTGTTATATCTTCCAATATGATTGAATCAGGATAAACACCCGGCATCTCAAAAATGTCCTGGGGATTTAATTCGGTTACTTCACCCGTTTTTAGGAAGAGAGGCTTCCCTTCTATTACGTGAATATTGAAAAATATTCTATTGCGTTCCGACCCATCATTACACTCGACAATTACAGTACTTTCTCCTTCTGTACGTCCAAAGACGGTTAGTTCTTCAAACGTTAGTTCAATCACTTCCACAACAGAACTATTTCCGGCACTTGATATTTCTAGATTAATGTTATTATTTCTGTTAAGAATTGAAGAGATATCTATGGCTAGTGTATCATTCGGTTCAAGATAAATTGTTTCAACAAACTCATTAAATGGAACCTCATACGGATCGTTGAAAAACTCACATCCTGTGAACACCAATAATAGCATGACAGCGACAAATCCTATTTGCCGCCATTCCGTCACTCCATTTCCCCACTTCTTATGCTGTGTAGAATCCATTAGAACCTGACCTCCATCGAGAGTCTCGCTCCTTCAAACGGACTAATAATCCTGCAAACACCACTTGTGCAGCGAACACCGCCTTTTTCCGCTCCGTACGATCCACGAAGCCAGTATCTAGGTGAGGGTCTGTAGGCAATTTCCCCGCTCAGCCAATTTTCCGGGTCACCGGATTCATCACTCACATCGAAGATTGCAGAAACTGACCATTGCCCTTTCCAATCAACTGAACTTACCCACTGTTTTGAATAATAGGGTGATTCTTGATGAATTTCTTCACCCGTTAGAGTCAACGATATTTTTGTTGATTGCTGCCAAGTAAAAATATGGCTGAAGACAAAATTGCCTATCCTTAACGACGAATAAACCGGTGTCAGCGTGATGTGCTGTAAATTTTCTGCCCGTTCGATGGAGAGCGATTCTGTGTAATCGGTAAATGCTACCACAAAACGATTTGTCAGCCTATTTCCTGAGTAATCCAGTTCAAAATAAAATTCCGTAAACGGGAGATATTTTGGCAGAGAACTTGGATAAAATAGATTATCGGACACCTGATTATTCCACGCCGTGGTTTGACTAAGTTTTGCGACATTAACCGTGCCAATCCAATTACCAACAGAATATTTTACATCGACATTTATTCCTACTTCATCACTATAATTTACCGGGTGAGTTCTGTTTGCCAACAGACTGATGTCATGCTGTCGAAGTCCTGTAGGTCCCATTTGAAATGGCAATGCCCTGGATGCCTGTCGATATAAATTTGTTCTGTCCTGCTGCGCCTCTATTCCCCACTGGTACCGCTTGTACTCCGCAAAAACCGTCAGCCAATCCGGATACCAATTCCATTGCAAATAGAAAGCATTTCCTTTCTGATGTGTTACCGCTTCCGTCACGTTAATTGAACCTTGTGTAACCGATTGTCTTACTAGCGGATAATCAAATCGTTTCTCCATCATACTGAATTCAATCATCATATCAAAGGATGTTCCAAAAAAGGATGTTGCAAGTCCGGAATTTAACATCGAAGTGTGTTGAACACGTGTATTCTCAACCGGCACGAACGTTACAGTATCCATACTTATCTGAATAATGTCAGACTTAAATCGCGAAAGAACCACATAAGGATTCAATGACCAAATACCATCTTTTGAAAGAAGCCGCAATTCAGTCCCCGCAATATTAAACGCCGATTGTCCATCCGGTTCACGCAGGTCAGAATTCGGAGAATAAAAACGGTACTCATTTTTCCTCCCGGCGAGAGCAAGGATTTCCACATTATCCGTAAGGTTGCCATGGATTTTCATCCCAACCGGTCTGTTGTCGAAATCAATTTCTTTTTGTTCAAAGATATTCAACGATAGTCCATTTCCAAACACAGCTTTAATATGGCCTATTTCTGTGGTAAAGTTTTCCCCAAAATATGATAGGGTCAGTTGTCGAAAACCGGTGGATGAAAAACCAAATTCGGGCGGATCTGTAAATTGTAGTTCCGCTGTTAAATCCCACCGGTTATACGAGGTATTGAATTGAAAATAATGTTCGTTATATCGGTAATTAAGTCCTGATTGACTTCCCTGACCATACCTTGAGGATGCACTAAAATTCATCGCAGAATATCCCGTACAAATCTGTAACGAAATTAACGCGAATATGAGGAATATTTTATTTGCTTTTCTGCTCAAGTAAATCTTCATCTTTTCCGGGAACGGCTTCAGCATTTTCATGGATGGCACTCTCTCTCAAGCGTGAGAGAATAATACGTTCCATTTCTTTCTCATCACCGGGAATATATCCCGTATGTTCCCAGAGAATCATTCCCTCTGAAGATACTAACACCGAAAATGGCATCGCAGAACATTGGAAACGCTGGAACAAAGCCTGTTCTGTATCAAGATAAATTGGATAGGTAATATGTTTTGATTTTATAACAGACAGCACACGGCGTGAAGTGCGTGTATCATCTATGGAAATACCAACCACATGAAACCCCTCTTTATTATATTTTTCATGAAATTGCTTTAGATATTTCATTTCTTTCAGACATGGAACACACCATGTCGCCCAAAAATTAACTAATGTCAATTTCTTATCGAATATATCATGCGGTGAGATACTTCGGCCTTTGAGTGTGTGTATTCTTACATTTGGAAATTCAGTTTGTTTAACTTTCTCTGCCTCTTCTGCAAATAAAATAGATAAAACCATTAAAATTACAAGGACATTTTTCATCATCTGAGTAATCTTAACTTTAAAGAAGACGGTTTAGATACAAAGGAAGTTCTTCCGCCAAAATAAATTTAAGTTTCACACCCTCGAGACGATTTACGTCTTTCACATCTATGATGAACGTATAGTCGACAGAAATTGATACAGTTTCCATGGCAATGTGTATTTCCCAGCCGCCGACGGTTATATCAACTAATGGTGAAAACCGATGTGTTGGTACAAAAATCGTCCGGTCACTACTGATGGAATGCAACTCATAATCAGGTGTATCTGCAATAACCACAACCGGTTCACTATTTTTATCCACAAACTGTATGACCGGAACTTTGCGATACGTCCCGTATTTTAGTTTATCTACCGTTGCTTGTGGAAAATTAAATTTTTCTTTATTGAAGGAGAATATTGTTAATGTTCCATCTTGTTTTAATCCGGTGTAAGGCATCGAATACAGCATATCCTTAAGTATCGTTTCCTTTAAAGCATATGTAACAGGAAATATGACTTTCATGTTATCGTCATTTTCTGTATCATATTCGAATCGTGGTTTTTCCATCTTAACACGATATGGGTTTTTTGTGAGCGTTTCAATTACTCCCACCAGTATATCTGTATTCACGTCATTTTCAGGATTCTCTTCTTCCTCATTATCTACATTGAGATCCAACGTCCATTCACCTTCCACATCCATATCCATTTCAGATGCTTCCTCACGTGCTCCGATGACAATATCCATGGATATTTCTAAATCTTCAATAGCAGAATCAATATTTCCGGCAACATCTGTACTTTGCTTATGCACGGTTGGCAAAGGAGCTTTTGTTGTTGAAACATTCATATCAGGATAGGGTCGCTTCAACGGTTTGTCTTCCGGTAACAAAGGCTTTAACATGGTGCTAACGGCATTATATAATGTATCCATTAACAATGATATTTCAGAATATTTCCCAAGAACTTTCTTAGAATCCAGTTCTTCCCATGTCGCAATGTCGATAAGCTGGACACTCACACTAATCTTATCGAGGGAACGGTTAAACTTTCCTAATAAGAGGACATTATTCGATCCTCGTGGCTGGGACAGCAGACGTTGACGATCATCCATAATTTTCTCAAGGTCCTGCCGTGAACGAATATGTAATCCATTTTGAGCTGATAATTTCTCACGAAGTTTATCGGCAAATCCAATTCCCAGCCATTCTGTAGCAGTTTCATCCTGAATGTTATCGAAATTGAGGATATACACATAGGTATTTTCTGCCGCAGAAACCGGGTTGCCAAGTTCCAAACCCGCAAAAAGAAGGACAACTAATGTAAATATCGGGTAACGCATACGTGAAAAGTACTCAATATTTTATCACTGTTTCTACCGAAATATTTTTCTGTCAAAAAATTCACTGACTATACTACGTTTCAACATTTTCTCCCGTAAAACACACGGGTTTTCCGCCCCGCGAAAGACTCGGGGTTTCCTCTTCGCTTCAACTTCGCTCCAACATTTTCCATGCTCTATGTTCAACGTTGCTGCGCTTTTTCAATTTTCGCCCAGGAATCTCTCAGCGATACGGTTCGATTAAAAACCGGATAATCTTTCGAGTATTCCTTTAAGTCCGGCGTATAATATCCTTGTCTCTCAAACTGATAGATGATTCTTTTTTCAGGATTTTTAAGTGACGGCTCCAGCTTACATTCTTTAAGCACAGTAAGTGAATTAGGATTAATATCTTCAACAAAATCATGTTCTTTCCCCGGATTTTGAACCGAGAAAAGGCGGTCATACAAACGGATTTCTGCATCAATGGCATGAGGAGCAGATACCCAATGCAGTGTGCCTTTTACTTTCCGACCGTCCGGCGCTGAGCCACCCTTTGTTGCCGGATCATAGGTACACCTTAACTCAATTATATTACCATTATCATCCTTAACAACATTTTGACATGTAATAAAATATGCATACCGTAATCTCACTTCTCTTCCCGGAGCTAAACGAAAGAACTTTCGCGGAGGATATTCCATAAAATCAGCTCTTTCAATGTATAATTCCCGTGAGAACGGCACCATCCGCGTCCCTGCATCCGGGTTACCAGGATTGTTAATAGCTTCCAATTCATCGACGTGTCCCTCAGGATAATTATCAATCACTACCTTCAACGGATCAAGCACACCCATTACTCGTGGGGCATGTTGGTTTAGATCTTCGCGGACGCTATGTTCTAATAATGCCATATCCACAATATTGTCTCGTTTTGCAATCCCGACTTTTTCCGCAAAATTACGGATTGATTTAGGTGTGTACCCTCGACGGCGTAGTCCTGAAATCGTCGGCATCCTTGGATCATCCCAGCCGGTAACGTGTTTTTCTTCCACCAGTCTAAGCAGCTTTCGTTTACTCATGATCGTATAACTCATGTTCAACCGTGCAAATTCTATTTGTTGAGGATGATAAACACCAAGCTGCTCCAAAAACCAATCGTATAACGGACGATGATCTTCAAATTCCAGCGTGCAAAGCGAATGTGTAATTCCTTCAATCGAATCTTCTAATCCATGCGCCCAATCGTACATCGGATAAATGCACCATGTATCGCCGGTGCGGTGATGAGGTGCTTTCAGAACACGATACATTACAGGATCACGCATATTCAAATTCGGAGATTCCATATCAATTTTTGCACGTAATGTTTTCGACCCATTTCCAAATTCACCATTTTTCATTCGTTGAAAAAGGTCGAGGTTTTCATCTATGGCACGATTTCGATACGGGCTTTCCGCCCCCGGGTTTTTTAACGTGCCACGGTGAGCACGAATTTCGTCGGCGGTTAGGTCGCAGACGTACGCCTTCTCTGCTTTAATCAGCTGAATGGCGTATGTATACATTTGGGCAAAATAATCAGACGCATAATACAAACGATCCTGCCAATCAAACCCAAGCCATTTCACATCCTCTATAATCGAATCGACGTATTCATCTTCTTCCTTAATTGGATTCGTATCATCAAAACGGAGATTGCATAATCCACCGTCATATTTCTTTGCAATACCAAAATTCAGACAAATAGATTTCGCATGCCCGATATGAAGATACCCGTTGGGCTCCGGAGGAAAACGTGTATGCACACGCGAATCATTTTTCCCGTTTTCCAGATCTTGGTCAATGATATTTTCGATGAAGTTTTTTGATGTTTGTTCTGTTGTATTCATAGGTTTATAAGGTGGGTAATTTTCCAAGTGCTGTTTCAATTCGGCGCAAGCAGGTTTCTTTTCCGAGGAGTTTCATCATGGCAAACAGCGATGGACCCGCCGACACACCGCTGAGGGCTAAACGAACAGGATGTATCAATTTCCCGGCGGATACTCCCTCCTCTTCGGCTACTTTTCGCAGAGATATTTCCGCTCCTGATTCTGTCCAATTTTCTAAGGAAGTTAATTCGTCCAACAATTGCTTTACCAGAGAATTCACAGAATCATTTTTCCATCGTTTTCGGACTGCCTTTTCTTCGTAAGATTTTGGATCTTTAAAAAAATATGTTGAAATGTTCTTTAATTCTGTGAGAGACTTTGCTCGTAATTTTAGTAATTCACATACGTTTTCAATGTAAGTGTCTTCTTCGTTTTTTTGCCAATCAGGAAATATACTTCGAACTCCTGTCATTAATTCTTTCCCGGATAGTTTGAACAGATGCTGTCCGCTTACCCATTGTAATTTTTTTTCATCATACACAGCCGGTTTTTTCTGTATTTGTTCGACTGAAAACACATCTGTGAGACGCGGTAAAGAAAATATTTCTTCTTCTGTTCCGGGGTTCCATCCTAATAACGCCAAATAATTATTCAGAGCTTCAGAAAGATAGCCCATATCACGATACTCTTGAACTCCGGTCGCTCCATGACGTTTACTCAATCGACGTTTGTCAGGACCTAATATCATTGGAAGGTGAGCAAACTCAGGGGTTGGTAATACCAAAGCATCATAGATGAGTATTTGTTTTGGCGTATTTGAAATATGATCTTCTCCGCGGATCACATGGGTGATTCCCATATCATCGTCATCAACAACAACCACAAGATTATAGGTAGGATGTCCATCTGTTCTTGCAATGATAAAATCATCAAGTTCGCTTGTATTCACGTTAATTTCACCATAAATACGATCTTTAAATGTGATAACTTTTTCAGGGACTCTCAGTCGCAGTGTAAATGGTGTGCTTGATGATAATTTCTGCTCAATAACATCTTCGGAAATATTCCGACAAGCTTGATTGTATTGGTAACCATCGCCACGTTTTTGTGCTTCCTCACGTTGCCTGGATAAATCATCCTTGGAACAGAAACAACGGTATGCATTATCCGTTTTCAGCAACGATTGAATTGCTTTTTGATATATGTCCAATCTTTTTGATTGATAAACGATGCCTTCATCCCATGTAAGTCCAAGCCAAAGCATAGACTCACAAATTTGATCAACATGTTCTTGCTTTGAACGTTGACGATCTGTATCCTCTATTCTCAGAAGAAATTTCCCGTGATGATGTTTGGCAAAGAGCCAATTAAAGAGAGCGGTACGTGCACCGCCTAAATGCAGCTGACCGGTTGGGCTGGGTGCAAATCTGACTCTGGGAGTATTAGTCGTCATATCGGTTTCACATTTACTTTTTTTTATTGAAATTAAGACGAAAATTTACAATACTTTATTCGGTATGGGTAAAGTATTCTATCCTGGATTATTCGGCGCAAAATGCCCCGCAGAAAAAACGGGATGCCCCGAAAAAAACGCGGGATGTAAACACAAGCACACAAAATTCGCAATTTCAATCCATCCATTTTATCCGTTGAATGATATCCAGGAAAAATTCAGAAGACCACAATCCTAAATCACCATTTTTTACAAATTTTTCCACATCTTTTTTTGCATTGGCAAAATTCAAGCTATTGATTTTCTCCGTGAGTAATTGGATGCATTTTTCTTCCGTAAGTTTTTCATTTGAAGGCAGATGTCCGCTGTCTTTCATTCGCAGTTCTAAATGGTGAGTATTCAATTCAGGATGATTTTTGATATACCATACCAAATCATACCAATCCCTGCCCTTTATCCGTTTTTCCCATTTTCTGCATAAGATGGCGTGCATTTTTCCTGCAAATAAATTAGGTAGTGTAAACACTTTTACAGGAAACGAAACAGGATGAAGCAGAAATTTAATTTCTGTTTCAAATCCCGGCGGTGGCAAGGTATCTACTTCCAATTTAATTTTCAACATTTGCTTGGGATGAATGCCTTTCACAATGGATTTATCCGATGAAATCAAAAGCATTTGGGTAAAGGTGTTTGTTTTTAAAAAGGCGGATTCGATTTGAGTTTTTACTTTTTTCTTTTTTTGTTCGATGGTTACATCAAAACCAAATGCTTTCAATTCTTTTTGCAGGGGCATCAAAAAACGATTGAAATCAAAATCATCATTTCGCTTCAAAAGTGAAAAATCTAAATCTTCAGAATATCGGTCTAATCCGTAAAGAATCCGTAAAGCGCTGCCGCCGTAAAAAGCCCCGTGTTCAAAAAATTTGCTGCGCCATAACCCCAACAAGGCAATTTCCTGCAAAATTTCACGCAGGGCATTGATGGTGTCTGCAGAAGTTTCACAGTTGTATTTATTAAGCATTTGTTTAATAGACGGATGCATCAAGCACCTCGCTTCATCTGTTTAATGATTTCACAAAGATTGAATAATTTTCGTGATTTATAGATGGTAGCATAATTCTTCAGTTCCGTTAATCGGACTCCGGATAACAAATTGGCATCCAGCCGAATATCATCCAATAAATACTGTTCATATTTTTCAGGGGACTGAATAGGCACGCTTTTTTGACTTTGAATAAAATCCGCCAATGCTTTTTCCGGTGATGCCATCATAAAGCGAATGTCCGGCTCAATGTTAATTACTTCCATACCGGATGAAAATTGAGAGAGCGTAATATTGCGATAAGTAAACACACCCAATAATGTTTGGAATTCCCGGCTTCTGCCCGTGGTAACAGCCGTGACGGTTTCAACTTTTTCGGGAATGAAACCATAATATGATAAAGCGAATTCCAGCGAAACATAGGACGGGCCAAATATTAAATTAGATAAATGCTCTACGGAGATTTTTCCCCTGCGGTATGACTCATTTAACACATACAAACCCTTTTTGATGCGGATGATTTCACCGATTTTAATTAAATGCGAAATTTTATCCCGCTTGGATTTATACTGCCCCAATGCGCCCAGCAGCGTCTGGTAATCAATGATATTCGGCAATGTATGCAATTCATTCATGGCTATAATATACAAATAATTATGCATAGTAAGTAGAGAATAATCGACTTACTATATAGATTTCAAATTCTATGTTCTTAAAAAAGATAAAATCTTATGGGTTTGCAAAACAACTGATCCATGAATCGAGGTTTTAGCGTTGCGGAGAGGGAGGGATTCGAACCCCCGGTCCGAAGGTCGGACACCGCATTTCGAGTGCGGCGCATTCAGCCAAGCTCTGCCACCTCTCCATAAATTGCCTAAAACTACCGTTAAATTTACGATTGTCTCCGTGAGCGGAAAAAGTCCTGAATTAGTAACGTACACCGTTCTTCCTCCACTCCTCCAAGAACAGCGACATTCGATTCTAAACGGGAATCGCCGCAAAGTTGATACAACGACCCGCAACATCCTTTTTCTTTGTCGTAACTCCCGAAAACAACCATTTTCAAACGACTGTTCACAATGGCACCGGAACACATCGGGCAGGGTTCCTTTGTTACGTACAAAACAGCTTCCGTTAAACGCCAGTCATCGATGGTGTTTGCTGCAGCAGTGATTGCAAGCATTTCTGCGTGCGCCGTCGGATCTTTAAGCGATTCACGCTGATTATATCCGCGACCGATGATGGTATTCTGTTTAACCACAACAGCACCCACCGGGACTTCCCCCATTGCAAACGCTTCTTCTGCCAGACGAATGGCTTCATCCATCCACTTTTTGTTCGGATTATCATTAAGCATATGTTAGAGTCCGCCTGAGGCTTGTGCGCCTGTCTGCTGAAATGGAATGTAAGCATGGCCGTGGCGTGTGGATAAATGTTAAGGTGTTAGTGATGACTGATTATTGTGATACTATCCCGCGGAGAGTTTCTAACTCCTCTGCAAGAATCTGACGACCGATGACCGTTTCAATATCCGGGGAAAATAATAACGCATTTGGATCTAAAAGTTGCCGAACAGTTTGTACATGCAATAAACTGGTTGAGAAATCTCCGATAAAGTAATTCGAAGATGCAACGGTAATAAGAATATCATGATAATTCAAGGATGGATTATGTGAAAACTCCCATTCTTCTGAAATAGCATCCAATAAAAGATTTCCGCGGATAATGGCAAGTGAATCCTCTCCATTTGCATTGTAAGCGAAACAGAGTCCGGCCAATATCTCATGTTCAAGCGATACCAAGATATTTACATCCTCAGCCATCAGTAACCCACGTTCAAAATATTTTATACTGCTATCCAGTTCCGTTTCCATTTCTCTTAGCTTTCCGTAACTCCATCCTAACCCATTAAACGCATCCTTGTATGACGGATCAAGCTCCGTTGCATTAAGAAACCATTCATTACTGGTCGCATAATCTCCGCTCTCAAACATGTCCCAGGCATACTCTGTCATATCCGCCTGAGTCGCATCCCATTGTTTGCGGCAACCGGGGAAACTAATGATGATAAGTCCCAAAATAAGTAATATAATATTTTTCGTGATCTTCATCGGATTAACATGATTTTTTGAGTTTTGAATACACCGGAACTCGTCATGAGTCTGACAAAGTAAATCCCGGATGAGACGTAAGCTCCAGCCGTGTTTACTCCATGCCATTGAATTGTATGCCTCCCGATTGATTTTTTCCCATCCACGAGTGTCAGTATTTTTTGCCCAAGTAAATTGTAGATAGAAAGATCCACCTGTTGCTCTGGACCATGTGAAAATCCAATGTCATACATGATGGTCGTTACCGGGTTAAATGGATTGGGGTAATTTCGGTGTAGATTTGTACTTTCCGGCACAATTAAGGTTTTCTCCCCTAATCTGAAATACCCCATTTTCTTCGTATAAGCCGTAATATGTCCGTTTTCTGCCATAGACGGTAACTCCACCCACGCTGAATGATCTTTCCTCTGATAAATAGCTAATCCTTCAAAATCACTTTCGATCGTGATCTTGACAGGATTTGAAAACATCATGGATTCATTCCCGATGCAGTACAACGCCTTATCTCTAAAGAAAGGGTTAAACATGGTGGAATCAACAATTAAAAGAGGCTGGTTTTCTTTCGCGGTTCCTTTTCCACCGGATATTCTAAATAGTCCATCCGGGCTTCTGCCGGACCATGGTTCTAAGATTTTTGCGGCTGTCAACCCAACTTGACGGGTGATGGCTGTATCGCCTACGACAGCGTATGAAGAACATGCAAACGTGTACGTCCCGGCACTGGCAAGTCCAAAATCATGATGACCGGTAAATGTATAATCGGAAATGGTATCCAAAACAACCCGTTGCTCCTGAACTCGTAAAATCGGATTAACCGTAGTACCCATTGTATCCGTAATGATAACCTCGAAATACTTTGAAAAGGCATTGTTTTGTACCACAGCGATTGAAAGATGTGGCCGTGGGATGCGAATCATATCAATGGCGAATGATGTAGTATCTGCCAATCCTTGAGTATCCGTAGCAATGATTTGGACATGTGCAGAATCGTGTGAGGATATCAATCCGGTGACAGGCTTAAATAAGACTGTGTCTCCAACTCCGGTTGATTGAAATGTGCTCCGATTAAATGTCAGCGTGTCAATCTTATCAGCCGAAAGCGTGAATGTTAACAATGTATCATCGACATCGATGACAAATTCAGAAAAGTCCACAAAAAATGAATCGTTTTCAGCAACGGTGAATCGGGGGATTTCACTCCAGAGCGGCGGATCATTTTCCGGCAGAACCGTGACAAGAATGGTATCAGACGCAACTGCCTCATCAGGGTCACTTACAAACATGATTACCTGATGTTCCGTACCAAAATAATTTGAATCACTGTCGAACGTGGCAAACGTCAGCCCGCTCAAAGTATCGATAGTGACCGAAATACTTCCTCCCGTTTCAATGCGTGGAGATTGCCCGGGATTATCACTTTCCTGCAAAGAATATTGCTTTGTAAGAAACTCTAAACGCCTTGGCGATGTCCCCGGACCGGCGATGACTTGACCAAGTGGATATCCCTCATGAGAGACAGAATCCAATATCACTGCTTGCCACGCTAATTCGGTGGAATCATTATCGACATCGTCTGCCCATTGTGTCAAATTTATCCGGATTGTATCCGTGTGATCTTCATAAAATTGAGTATGGTCATCCGGTGATAATATTTGGACCGTCGGTGTATCATTGACAGCATGAACGGTTAATGGGAAAACCATGGTATCAGAGAACGCCCAATTATCTGCTACAATAACCTCGATTTCGTAAGAGCCGGTGTCATTTTGGGTTGGATTCCAAAAAATGATTCCGTTTTCATCAATAGACACTGAGTCAATTGCTGCATCTCCTATGATTCGCATTGTTGTTGCAGAGAACGACAGTACATCATTTAATAATGTTTCAAAATCAAGATCGGAATAGTGTAAACCAAGTGTGAACACCGAATCTTCGAAAGCATCTAATGCATTTACTTGTGCAATCTGAGGGGCGGAATTCCAACGTAGAATTGGATTTGAAGACAATGTATCGGATATATTACCGGCAACATCAAATGCGCGCAGATAAACCTCATACTCTGTGTTATGAACTAGTGGGGCAATTTCTGTAAAGCCGGTATCTGCCGTGGATGTCCAATCTAAAAAATTGTTGATGCCTTCATCCGGTAGCTGACGTACAGCATATTCATAATGATCCAACCCGGAAGCTGTAGTAGGTAACGGTTCTGAAAATCCTGTCCATGAGACAAATAGTGTGTCTGATGAAATAAGTGAATCGATATTTACTGTATAAATACTGCCAAGAGAAAACTCACCCAATGTTATGGCATTTGGATCGTAAACCAAGGAAGTAAGGCTGGAATCTCCAATCGTCCGATTTCCGGCAAGATCGTATTTCACGCCCCGAACATAAATAGTATCTCCCTGCGCTAATGTCGTTGCCTGATTTAAGGCATCATAAATATCTACCAAACTTCTGTAGAACGACATGGTCCCTGCCTGCACGATGCTGTCAGCTTCGCCTATGGTAACCCAAGCTTCACCCATCTTTAATGGGATAATCATTTCAATATCTAAATGTTCTGTCAAATCATCGATAATAACAGGGATAACCACTTCCACCGAGTCTGTAATTCCGTTAATCCAACCGTTGACGACATTTACACCATGCGGTATTACATCCCCGGTCGAAAAATTTTCAGGAGGAGTGTTATCCACGATAAATATTTCATCATCGATCGATTCATTGATGTTATTCCCTGCCAAGTCTTTTCCTACAATTGAAGCCAAGATTGTACCGGAATTCTTTGCGCTATCGGGTAGAGTGATACTGTACGTCCACACAGAATCCCCTTGTGAGGACTCAGCATAATCAAGCCCGACAAACGAATCATCCGTCGAATCTGCATACTGAATATTTAATGTTGGGGGAATCGTCGCATTGATTTGTTCATTGAAATTGGCATCTATTTTTATCACATCACCCGATTTACCAAGGTTTTGCAATGTGGGCTGCGTTTGATTTTCGTACACAAAAGTAACTGTCGGAAGTGTATTGTCCACAATCAACGTGGAATCTCCCGTGACATTCTCATCCGGTAAAATGTTCGTCGCTAAATCTGCCGCAGTGATGGACACAACCGCTAAACCATTATTTGATTGACCACCAGGAATGACTACATCATACACCCATGTCGTAGAATCATCGTTTAACAATGTCATCTCTGCATTGGATACATCATCTCCCGTACCCGCATAATCAATCGAAACTGTCGGTGTTGGAAGTATTCGTTCTGTGAATGTCGCGGTTATCGTTACGACCGTATCAGCGCTTGCATAGCCATGCGTGTAAGTTAAAACTCCATTCGGCAATGTCGTATCATATGTAACTGACGTAGAAATATACGTATCCGATAGCGACGTATTCCCTGCGGAATCAATCGCAGACCATGCAATGTCATAAAGCGTACCGCTTATTAAAGTATTTAACACATTGGTCGGATCGGTCGGGGCATAATCTTCGTAGGTTTGACTGCCTAAAAGCTCTTCATCAACCAATTGAATTATGTGAGGACTGTCGTTATCCGGTGCACCGCTACGCCTTGTCAACGTTATCGTTCCACTCTCAACCGTTTCACTCAGTGAATACCCCATCAGCGTATGATTGATAAATGCTGATGAATCCGGGCTTAAAGAGGTAAACACAGGATGTGTATTATCTACACGAAGAACCGAACCACCGGTGGTCGTTCCCTCAGAAACATAATTACCGGATATATCTTTCGCAATGATACTGACGTTGGAAACTCCATCATTCCCATCCGGTATCGTTACTGAATATGTGTATGTCGTATCATCTACATAATCCATCACTGTTGTGTCCATCTCCGTACCTTCTGCATACAAAATATATAGTTGAGGAAACGGACTCACCTGCATCGTCTCACTAAAATCTGCGGTAATGAGAACCACATCCCCTTCTGCCGTCAAGGAATCTGAATATGTTAATTGTACAGCAGGAAGTGTATTGTCCACAATCAACGTGGAATCTCCCGTGACATTCTCATCCGGTAAAATGTTCGTCGCTAAATCTGCCGCAGTGATGGACACAACCGCTAAACCATTATTTGATTGACCACCAGGAATGACTACATCATACACCCATGTCGTAGAATCATCGTTTAACAATGTCATCTCTGCATTGGATACATCATCTCCCGTACCCGCATAATCAATCGAAACTGTCGGTGTTGGAAGTATTCGTTCTGTGAATGTCGCGGTTATCGTTACGACCGTATCAGCGCTGACAAATTCATGAGTATAGGTTAAATCAACTGACGGAACCATGATGTCGTAGTAGAGTCCGGGCACAGTTGTTATTCCGGTATTTCCTGCAGTATCTACACCTGTAAAAATTAAATCGTAGGTGGTATAACTTACTAAATTAAGAGATCCGGTATTTTCGATTTCATCAGGGGAAATTGTGCCTTGGAGGAGTTCGTCAACATCAAGATCTGCTTCGACAGTGCTACCTGGACCATTCGTCCGAGAAAATGTAATTGTACCGCTCTCCAAATCTTCCGAAAGTGTCCAGCCAATATCTTTATGGTTTATGAACGCATTTGTATCAGGATATGTCGCAGAAAACACAGGATCGACATTATCAAATCGCAGGTTTGTTCCACCGCTGACATCTCCGGCATCCAGCGTATTTAACGCTTTGTCTCTTCCGGAAACTGTGATAATTGCCGTGCCATTAATATCCGCAATTTGAGTTAGTGTATACGTCCAAATACTACCGTTTAACATTGTCATTTCCGCATCCGAAATATCAGATGCAGTCTCCGGTAAATCTATCGTAATAGTCGGGACAAGTGCTAAATCCATCGAATCACTAAATGTTGCGGTGATAAGAATATTACCATCCTCAAATCTGAAGAGAGAGTCTGATGGATAACTCAGTTCACATGTTGGAAATTCTGTGTCGATGACAATATTTTGATTGTACGATAGCGATCCGGACGAACCCGGAGTTTGTAATGCAGAATTGATTTCATTTCCTGCAGTATCACGAATCGTAGAGCCGTTTAAGTTGAATGCTGCATCATTCAAGTAACTTAAATCTGAGCTGGTATCTCCTGCACTAACGATATATTCAAACGTTAATGTATCCGTGTCGGACCCTGATACATAATTCGCTGAAGCATCATTTTCGCCTGTCTCCAAATGAATGAAAGGAGGTCCGCCAGTCAGATATATTTCTTCATCTATGATAAGTTGAATTGTGATTATATCATCAACGGTATATGCCCGATTACTTGTTGGGGATTCGACATTCAACACCGTTGAACTAGTTTGATCAATCAATAATATGGATTCGCTTTCATTTCCGGTTCGCGAATTTCCGGCGACATCCGTAAGAATTGCACTTACATGTAAATTCTCACCATCAGAAAAATCATTCACAGATTCTACCTGTTCTTCATCGGCGGACAGTATTATGGTTGAATTGATATCACCTCCGGTAATCGTGTATACCGATCCCTGCTCCGAAAAATCATTCATGCCAATTGCGCCCAATAATTGGATTGTTCCACCGTTCAACGTCGCATCATCTGCAACAGGAATGTTAACATTTAATTCTGAATTTCCACCATTCCAATAACCAGGAATAATATTTCCTCCGACAGTCGTAAGTGCTCCAACAGTAAATGCGTCAGGTCTTACTGTGTCAATAGTAACGGTTGTCAGAGATTGCGTCCCAATCGTGGAGTTCCCATAAATATCTGTAGTCCTTGATGCAATATAAACGACAACTTGTTGGTTGTAAAAAGGCAAATTTTCAAAATCATCTCCATCAATAGAAATATCCACAGCCTGACCAAAGTCAATAGTCTGTATCGTATAAACATTGCCTATATCCCAATAATCTTCAGTATTAATTCCCATAAGAATCTGGAGAGTCCCGCCATTCAATGAAGCGTTACCTTCTTCAATGCTCGATGTAACAGTAAGTCCTGTATTACTATCATTCCAGTACCCATGGACGATTGGCTCTCCAACGGTTGTTATGTCATCAACCGTAGAACCTTCAGGAGAATTATCATTATCTAAAATAGAGTAGCTGTATGACGTCACGCCACCCGGAGCAACATCGGAAAAATCAGTGATACCAACAATAATGGTTTCATCACTTTCGTCGATGTTGTCATTTACTACAATAATATTAATGGAAGCAGTCGTTTCTCCGGCGTTCATCGTGATACTACCGTCTTCCAGCGAATAATCAATTCCCCCACCTGTCGCTGTGCTATTATCTGTATCGACAGCGTAAGAAAAAGATATATCACGCCCCGATTGAGCAGATAACTCTAAGGCGATTGAAACATTGGTTACTGCTTCCAAATCACTCGAAGTTTCACTCGTAAAGGAAATAGTGGGCATTGGGTCATTATCAGTGATTGTAGCTGTAAATTCAGTGTTCGCATTAAGGGTGGTATTCACCGGAGAAGAAAGGTTTATTTCAATTGTTTCATCATCTTCATTAAGAATATCATTGATAATCGTAATTGTCAGCACAGAATCTGTTTCACCGGGAGCAATCGTGGCAATTCCGGACGATAAGGTATAATCTACACCACTACCGTCAGCAGAACCCCCGGTGATGGAGTAATTAACGCTAATATTTTTCCCTGACACTGCGGAGAGTTCAACGGTTACCGTGGCGGTTCCGTCTCCTTCTCCTACACTTGAAGTCGCTGCAGAAAATCCAATCGTCGGAGGATCATCATTATCCTCAATCGTATAAGTATATACAGTCGTCGTTCCCAAAGATGCAGCAACAGGATCCGATAACGTAACCTCTATCGTCTCATCCTCCTCATCTAATACATCATCCGTAATCGCTAAAGTAATTGTCGCTGATGTCGAACCTGCAGCAATGGTCGCCGTCCCATCTGCTAACGTAAAATCTGTGCCACTCTCCGTTGCAGTACCACCTGTCACTGAATACTCAACCGTCGACGCTAATCCCGATACAGCCGATAACTGAACCGTGAGGTCAACGCCGGCAACTCCCTCAGAACCTGCGGAGCTTGATGCAGAAAAGGCGATTGTCGGGGGATCGTCATCATCGGTAATCGTTAACGTATGAATCGCATTTGCTCCAAGACTGGCTTCAGAGGGATTAGACAACGTAACCTCTATCGTCTCATCTACTTCATCTAATAAATCATTATTGATACTGACGGATATCGTCGTGATTGTCTCTCCTGCGGCGATTGTCGATGTCCCACTTGCTAATGTATAATCTGTTCCATCTCCATCAGCTGTCCCGCCGGTGACGGCATAATCAATCGTAACTTCTTTTGAGGACGCAGTAGATAAACTTAATTCCAATTCTGTTGTATTTGTCAATTCACTTACGGTAGACGTCGCTGAAGTAAACTGTGCAGAAGGAGGATTATCATTATCCCCAATCGTCATCGTTTGTGTGATTGTCCCTAACGTAGCATTCGTCGGATTAGCACAGGTCATAACGATGGTCTCATCTACTTCGTCTAAAATATCATCTACGATTGCAACCGTAAATGTTGTGGAGGTCTCTCCAATTGCGATGGTTGCCGTCCCGTTATTCAATGTGTAATCCGTTGCTCCGCCGGTTGCCGTACCGCCGGTTGCAGAATACTCAACCTGAATTTCCTTCCCTGACACTGCGGAGAGTTCAACGGTTACCGTGGCGGTTCCGTCTCCTTCTCCTACACTTGAAGTCGCTGCAGAAAATCCAATCGTCGGAGGATCATCATTATCCTCAATCGTATAAGTATATACAGTCGTCGTTCCCAAAGATGCAGCAACAGGATCCGATAACGTAACCTCTATCGTCTCATCCTCCTCATCTAATACATCATCCGTAATCGCTAAAGTAATTGTCGCTGATGTCGAACCTGCAGCAATGGTCGCCGTCCCATCTGCTAACGTAAAATCTGTGCCACTCTCCGTTGCAGTACCACCTGTCACTGAATACTCAACCGTCGACGCTAATCCCGATACAGCCGATAACTGAACCGTGAGGTCAACCGAACTAACAGCTTCGCTTCCGGTTCCTGTTGCAGTAGTAAAGGAAATTGTGGGTTGGGGATCTTCATCCGTGATAGAATAAGTGTGTAAAGAGTTTGTTCCCAATGATGAATTTGTTGGACTTGATAATGTAATCTCCACTGTCTCAGTGTTTTCATCAAGCGCATCATTTATCACTGTTAAATCAAACGTGGTGCTTGAAGAACCCGCCGGAATAGATAAAGTCCCACCGGTTAGAGTGTAATCCGTTCCACCGCCCGTGGCCGTTCCGCCGGTCGCTCCATAATCAACAGTTATCGGGAGTCCTGACACAGTGGAAAGTTGTACAGTTAATGTAACGGATGTATTGCTTTCAGCCCCAGAGGAAGCTCCATCGGAAAATGCAATCGTCGGAGCTAAATCATTATCCGTAATAGTCATCGTGTGAGTTGTGTTGTCCCCCAAACTCACGTTAGAAGGATTTTGCAGAGAAAGAATAATCGTTTCGCTATTTTCATCAATAGTATCGTTTTCTACGGAAACTGTGAACGATTGACTAGTAATTCCGGCTGAAAAGGTCAATGTCCCTTCGGTAATAGTATAATCTTCTCCCCCACTTGTTGCTGTTCCCCCGCTTATGACATAATCTATTTCTATTTGGGTTCCGGACGCAGAAGATAGTTCGACGTTTACCGTGACATCTCCGGCATCTTCCGTGACAGAATTTTCTGCTGTAGTAAAGCCCACTGTTGGCGCAACATCATTATCGGTAATCGTATATGTATGAGTTTGGTTCGTTCCAAGTGTAGCAAAACTTGGGTTGGATAATGTTACTATAAATGTTTCGTTGGATTCATTGTACACATCGTCAACGATTATCGCAGAGACAGATTGGGATGTTACTCCTGAAGGGAATGTCAAAACTCCCGAAGAAAGTGTGTAGTCTGTTCCCGACCCAGTGGCAGTTCCACCCGTGACGGCATAATTAACCGAAACGGTTTTACCGGATTCTGCGGTTAAGGACACAGAAAGTGTTGCCGGAGTACTTCCTTCTCCTCCTGATGACGACGCATTATCAAAATCGACAAATGGTTCAGCATCATCATCTGTAATGGTGATTGTATGCGTCGTATCTGCACCGATACTTGCATTTACCGTACTGGTTAATGTTAAGATAATCGTTTCATTTGTCTCATCAATTATATCATTCGTAATAGTAAATGAAATTGTTTCTGATTGATCGCCGGGAGGAAAAGTCACGGTTCCTGAGCCAAGATTGTGATCTGTACCACTGCCGGTTGCAGTCCCTGAGACCGTGTAATTCATAGACGTAGTATATCCTGATTGTGCCGATTGAGACACAAGAACATTTACGGTACCAACTGCTTCATTTTCAGTCGAAGAAGAAGAGGAAAAATCAATTTCCGGTGGGTCGTTTATATCCAATACTGTAACCACATGAGATGTAATTCCTCCCAAAGTAGCATTTGAAGGATTGGAAATATCCAGAGCCAATGTCTCATCCGGCTCATCAATACCATCATCGTATAAATATACATTGATTGTGCCTGAGCTCTGACCTTCCGTGAAAGTTAGCATTCCGCTACCGGTATTATAATCAGATCCTGAGACCGTACCGGCTCCGGTGTTTATTGCCCAGTCTATCGTGACAGTACTTCCTGCATTTTTTGATAAACTGACAGCCACATAAGTATAAGATGCTTCATCACGACTTGAAGAATTTACACTAAACGCTACACTTGGGGGATCGTCATCGTCGGTAATGGTATATGTATGTTGATTCGTACCCAAAGACAATCCGCCCGATTGGCCATAAATATCGACAACGACCGTCTCATCTTCCTCATCGCGATCATCATCTACAACTGTAAAATCAATGGTGGTTGTTAAATCCCCGGCATAAATGGTAGCAGTGCCGTTAGAAAGTGAAAAATCATAGTAACTGGTAGGATAATTCTTTGCTGTGGAGGAAGCATTCACTGTATAATTTACTGTGATATTGCTTCCGTGTGTTGCATCTAATGTAAGTGTGATTGATGCAGAGGTTGATCCCTCAGAACCGGATGTAGCGGCTGAAGAAAATCCGATGGTTGAAGCACCATATAATGTCCCCGTTAACAGGGAGACAATTCCAATAAAGGTAATACGTTTCATATTGTTCAAAAGTTTAGAGAGTAAATCCAATTGTTATGAAACCGTCTACCCAACTTGAGAACCCGAGATCATTCTCAACAGAATCTTTCACGTTAATCGCAGACGTTGACCGGATACCGAACCGAAGATCCACAGCATTCCGTATGGCAAAACCATAAGAGTTTTCTGCAATAAATCCGAACGAACTACCAACCATGCCCGTACCAAATTTTACTTTTCCGGGTCCCGCAGGAAAAGAAATTATTCCGAGGACAGATGCTCCGGTGTATTTCCCTCCGATGGGCAAATAGTTTTCGAAGTTAAATGACCCGATTTCAGCCCCAAATCTGAACCGCACGGAACCTAATTGCATTAAAAGTGGAAACTCTATGCTGATTCGATAATCAATTGAAGAATTATACGTCGTGAGAGGATGATTCACAAACCCCGGAGAAGACCCGGTAACCATAATTGAATATCCCATGGTTTTTGCCAAGTCTGCTAATTCCTCTTCTGTTAGTTCTTCTTCCCCATATTCTTCTTCGTAATCTTCGTCATAATACAAACTATCTTCGTCCGCATATTCATCATCTAATTCATCTTCATAGTATTCATCATCGTAATAGTCGTCATCTTCGTAATATTCATCATCTTCAAGATATTCTTCATCGTCAATTACGTCTTCTTCATCATCCCAAAATACTTCAACCGCATCATCTTCTGCATCTTGCGCGATGAGAGTTGACGTAGGATAAGCTATCGCCAAAAATAAAATTATTGCAATAAAAAAAGAAAAATTATGTATGTTTTTTTGTGATCTCAATTGGACACCTCTGGATTCATAACGTTTGATTGAACGGAAAAACTCGAAATTCCTTACCTCTAAGTTAAAAGAATGCTTTGTGCAATCTAATGGTTGTCTTCGATATAATGCAACGATTACAAGATTAATATTTCAATTTATTAGTCTTGTTAATTCATGTGTAAAAACACCTATTTTATTTCCGGAATTAGGTCGCCATAGCCAACATCATAACTCGCCTTCATATTCCTTATGTTTTTATTTATAAGCAACATCCGGCTACGGTTAAACTTAACAATATTCCGACCCATCGCCACCAACGATTCTCGAGGCAAACGATTGATTTATCAAAGCTGAACCTTGTAACACAACACTGTTTTCAATTGTGCAGTTCATAATCGTGCACTTGCTCATAATTGTTACATTTGGACCAATCGTAGAGTTCTCAATCCTGCATCCTATGCCGATATGAACAGGGTCAACGATTGTGCAATTCGAAAATTCTTTATGAGATGATTTTAGCAAGGCTCGATTTGTATCCAGAAACGTCGCTGGAACACCTGTATCATAATAATCCAATTTCCGGACTTCAAATGGATTTCCGTTTTTCAGCATGAAAGCCATCGCATCTGTCAGTTGATATTCACCGCCTGTTCGGATATTTTGCTCAATCAGATATTCTATCGCTTCTTTTAACTTCCGTTCGCTTATAAATGAATACAACCCGGAAATAGCTAAATTTGACGGTGGATACTTGGGTTTTTCATGCAAGGCAATGACACGATTACCTTCTGTTTCCACAATCCCAAATCGCGTTGGGTCATCGACCTCCATTACGGCAATCCGATTGACATCTGATGAACAAAATGACATGAAATCTGCATGGAATATCGTATCACCAAGCTGAATCAGCACCGGTTCGTCTGAATCTGTCAAGCCTTGCAAGACTGCGTGTCCTAACCCCAATCGTTCTTTTTGCTCTACAAAATGGAAAGCCCCACTAAACGATTTCATGTAATCACGGATTTGATCTCCAAGATGTCCTACAATGAATGTAATGTCCTTAATTCCGTGGGCAAGCAATGGTTCTACGATAAAATCCAATGTGGGTTTCCCTGCGATAGGGAGTAATGATTTCTGTATATGATGTGTGTGCGGATGCAGACGGGTACCATATCCTGCAACAGGGAGAATTGCTTTCATTGTCTTTCCAAAAAAACCTTAAATATTTTATGAGGAGTGAAACCTATGCACCTGCGTTCTCTCTTCCGGCACTCACTACTTACTATTCACTACTTACTTTATTTATGATACGTTTTACTTTTAACCTTTTTCACTCGTTTAATCATTTTATCAACGGCATGATCGATAGATTTCGTTATATTATCTGTGGTTTCTTTTACATTCAAATTTCGTTGGGGAACGGATAAATTAATTTCCGTCGTATACGCATTATTTTCATGGGCTAATATAATATGGCAATGAGTCGCTCTGTTAAATATTTTATAGATGCGCTGTACTTCAGCGTGGGCATATTCTTTCAGATTTTCAGGTGCGTGAAAATGTCTGGCTGTGAATTCGATCGTCATAACGACTCCTTTGTTTGTGTTTATTAAGAGAAATGATACACATCATTTTCACTTGGAAGATGTACTTCCATGCGGATGAGCTTGTTGGTGGATGCGTTTCATTCGTTCGGGTTGAACGTGTGTGTAAATTTGTGTGGAAGACAGACTGCTATGCCCAAGAAGGTCTTTTACAGCACGGATGTCCGCTCCCCTGTCCATCATATGAGTTGCGAATGTATGGCGCAACATATGCGGCCCCAGTCCTTGTCCATCCGCCACCATTCGAATGTAGTCTCGAACACGTCGCTGGATGGTATATTTTGAAAGACGTTTGTTTTTTGTGGTAACAAACAAAGGGGTGTTGCCGGGTGTAGATTGTAAACAAATTCCTCGCATATTCAGGAAATTCTCTATACTAATTTTTGCATGTTTTCCAAATGGAGTCAACCTTTCTTTCCCGCCTTTTCCAATTATTTTCAAAAGGTTTTTCTCAGGATTAAAATCTCCGGTATTTAATTGAGCAAGTTCACTCAACCGAATACCGGTACTGTAAAACAGTTCCAAAATTGCCCGGTCACGTACGCCGTAAAAGGTGTTTTCAGGTGGGATGCTCATGAGTCGATCAATCACTTTAACGTCTAAATATGCCGGCAGAGATTTAAGTGTTTTCGGGGTCTTTACATGGATAGATGGATTGTCCCTAACAATTTCAGCCCGTAAGAGATATTTGAACAGTGACTTCACAGATGCTAATCGCCGCGCAATCGTTTTACTCGTTAAACCTTTTTCAAATTCACTCCCCAAAAAATGCCGAATTAGAAGTTTGTCAATCGTATTAAAATCATCAATATCCCGGCCGGAATACTGATCGCAAAATTGGTTAAATCGCTGTAAATCTGTTCGATACGCCTGAACAGTATGCAAAGAATAATTGCGTTCTTTCTCAATATACGATAAAAATTCATTCACGATTTGGAGGGTATAGTCAGACAAGTAAACTCTCCATTGTTTTAAGAACAGTTTTCATATCGTTGGGGAAAGGCGCCTTAAAAGAGCATGGTTTGTCCGTCACTGGATGTGCAAACTCAAGAGCATGTGCATGCAAAGCATGGCGACCAATATCCTTGAGTGTTTTCTTCAGAGGTTGGGATATCTCAGGGATATAACCTTTCACTTTTGATTGACCTCCGGAATATTTATCGTCTCCAAAGATTGGATGTCCCATTGAAGCTGCGTGAACACGGATTTGGTGAGTTCGACCGGTCTTCGGAAAAAAATAAACCAAGCTAATATATCGAAGCGATTGTTGAACTTCATAAAGGGTGGTTGCTGATCTTCCATCTGTGGAAATTGTATACATTGTCGGATCAGATCGTTTACGCCCGATGGATTTTTCAATCGTTCCTGAAGGGTTTTTCCACTCTCCCCATGTAATGCCTGCATAGGTTTTTTTTACGCGTCTTTGTTCAAATTGTTTCGCAATATGGCTGTGCGCACGATTTGTTTTTGCAACTACCATCAGCCCGGATGTCTCCATATCCAGCCGGTGAACAATTCCAGGACGCATCGGACCATTCACATCTGACAAGTGTTTAAAATGGTACATAAGCGCATGAACGAGTGTCCCGCTACGACGACCGGTTCCGGGATGCACCACCAACTCCGGAGGTTTATTGATGACAATAATTTCATCATCTTCATAGATCATATCAATCGGAATATTTTCCGGTTCAATTGTTTCAATAATTTTGGTTTCTTCGGGTAAAGTAATTGTTATCGCATCCGCTTTTTCGATGCGATAACTTGGTTTTGCAAATTCACCATTCACCGTTACACGATGGTTAAGAATATGCTGCTTTATACGTGTTCTGGAGAGTGATTCCAGTTTATCGGAGAGGAATTGATCGAGACGGGTTCCATCCGTCTCTGCAATAAAGGAAAGGGATGTCAAGCAGATTGAGGTGGTGATTCCGGCTTAGGTTGCAGAAAAAATGAGTAGTACAAAAATAAAACCATCCCGACGGTAACCGCGGAATCTGCCACGTTGAAAATGTACCAATGGTAAGTGCCAAAAATAAAATCAAAGAAATCGGCAACTTCTCTGAAAATGACACGATCTATCAGATTTCCGATCGCACCGCCAAGAATCAGTGCCAATGCGCTACGCAAAACCCACGACGATTTTCTTTCTGTCCATAAATACACAAGTAGAAGGATGGTCATTATAAACGATGCGGCAGTAAAAACGTAGATCCCGCCGTTAAAATTGATTCCGAAAGCCATCCCATTATTTGTTACATACGTCAGATGAAAAAAGTCCTTAATTACGGGTATGGATTCATGAAGATCCATTTTACTGCGCACCAACACCTTTGTGATTTGATCGAGAACAATCACAAAGGCAGTCATAAACAATACTGTCATACAAGATTCAGCTTTTGTTTTGTTTTGCAATCAACGCATTTAGTCGCATTTGGTACTTCGACCATTCTTTCCTTTGGAATCAGTTCTTCACAAATGGCACAAATACCGAATTCTCCACGATCAATTCGTTCTAATGCATCTTCAAGATTCCTATAATACGCACTCTCCCGAGCCATAAATAGATAGCTCTTCTCACGTTCATGAGAATCTGTTCCTGCGTCTGCCATATGCACACTGTAAACAGAATCCGGAGACAAACCGGCATCCGAGGAAAAATCATTCCCCATCGATTCCTTTATATCTGCATTATCCTGCGAAGTCACATCCATTTTCTTTTCGATAATTTTCCGAAATTTATTTAATTCGGTTTTTGTGTATCGTTTTTTAGTTGACATAACAAACCTCCTTTTAGTTTGAAATTCGTTTAATTCCTAAAGTAACAGATTCACCTCTGATGTCAAATGTGGTCTGATATTCCCCTTCTTCAAATTCAGAGTTCATTGAGACGGTTAATGTCTCACTGCAAAAATAACCACGGTAAGTATGAACAGCAGGCTCAATGTCACCGGGGAATTTACCCAATACTTCAATACGATCCTCTACGGCAAAATCTGCATCCTTCCGCATGATCTGTACCTGACGAATCACATCCCTCACGATTCCTTCCTGTTTTAATTCATCTGTTAACGTCGTGACTAACGCTACTGTGATTCCTTCATCTGATGCAGACGTCAAGCCTTCAGGAGATTGTTTTTCCACTAAAATATCTTCCCAAGTGATAGTGAAAGACCTCTCATCACTCTGTAGAGAAATCTCCTGTGATGTTTGCAGTTTCGTAACAATCGTTTCACCATCAATGTCTGCCAATAGCTTTCGAATCGTTTGTAAATCCTTTCCGTATTTTTGTCCTAAGATTGGAAAGTTTGGCTTCACATGATATTTAATCAACTCAAGCGGGCTGTCGACTGCTTTAATGTTTTTGACATTTAATTCGTCTAATATAACTGTTTTATGTTCTTCTATAAATAGAGATAGCTCATTATCTTTAACGTGATACATTAATGTAGAGAGCGGTTGGCGGATTTTTAAGTTAGCCTTATTCCTTGCAGACCTTCCTAGTTCAACCAGCTTTTTTTGAGCATCCATCTGACGCATCAATTTGTCATCAATAAAATGTGGATTAGCCGTAGGATACTCACAAAGATGTACGCTGTCTTTTACAGAATCACCTGTCCCTGATTTCAGATTTTGGTACATCTCTTCCGTAACAAACGGAAGCATTGGCGCTAATAGTTTTACGGTATTCATTAAAACATCATATAAAGTTTGGTACGCTGCCATTTTATCCGAATCATTATCGCTTTTCCAAAATCTCCGTCGATTTCTGCGAATGTACCAATTGGATAAATCTTCCAAAAACCTCTCTACTTTTCGCATGAATTTATCGACTCTGTACTGCGTAAAGGCGTCGTTTGCATCCTGAATCAATTGATGCATTTTTGCACGTATCCACACATCCAGAATGTTCAAATCTTTTTCATCCACTTCAGAAGTTGCCGGGTCGAACCCATCCACGGCAGCATAGGTAGAAAAGAATGAATACGAATTCCATAACGTGAGAAGTTTCTTGCGGATATCATTTGCCGGTCCATAGCCAAAAAGGAGATTGTGCTCAACATTTTGATTGATGTAAAGCCACCGCATCACATCTACCCCCATTTTCTCGGCAGCTTCGTCGAACCAAATAGCATTCCCCCAGGATTTATGCATATCCCGCCCGGTTTCATCTTTCACAAGGGCGTGCCCAAGGAGTGTTTTAAACGGAGTTTTCTCCTCTAATAATGCGGACATCGCCAGCAAAGAATAAAACCAGTTGCGGAACTGCCCCGGAAAACATTCCGTGATAAACTCTGCCGGAAACCATTTTTCCCAGTAATCTTTATCTGTCGTGTATTTTAGTGTGGAAAACGGAACAATTCCCGCATCAAGCCATGGATTACCAACGTCCAAAATTCGGGTTCCTATCAATCCGGTTTCCGGATGACGGATTTTTACATGGTCAATCCAGGGGCGATGAGGGCTATTTCCCGCAAATTTACTCCAACCTTCCACGGAAAGTTCTTTTAATTCATCTTTAGAACCAACAACATAAAACGATCCGTCTTCGAATGTCCAGATAGGAAGCGCAAGTCCCCAAAACCGTTTTTTTGAGATCATCCAATCGCCCATATTTTCAAGCCATTCTATCTCACGATCGTGTCCCCATTCCGGAATCCAATTGATATCTCCGACAACTTTTTTAATTTGGTCGCGCCAATCCATGTTGATGTACCACTCGTCCACAATCCTGAAGACGAGTTCATCTCCCGATCGCCAGCAATGCGGATAAATATGCGGATATTTTTCGACGTGGATTAAAATATTTCTTTCTTTTAAATCTTCAATAATTTTGTCTTTGGTACTTTCGTCGGTGGCACTCAATCCTGTGAGCCAACCAAAGCCTTCGATAAAACAAGAACTTTCATCCAACGGAGCGATATTGACAAATCCTAGTTTTTTTCCCATAACATGATCGATATCTCCACATCCCGGCGCTATATGGACAATCCCCGTCCCTTCGCCCGCTACCACAATGTCATTACCTATATCATCTTTTCCTCCGTCAATCACTTTATGACATGCCACGCCGTCTTTTTGGAGAGCCTCATTGATAAATGGAAATCCGCCCATTGTTTTTTGTGCTTCAAAATGGTCGTACGGACCTTCGTACTCCCAGCCAATCATTTCCGCACCTTTAAGTGTACTTTCAATGGTGTATCCGCCGTGTTCCTTAAAAATTTGCTCGATAGTTTTTAATTTTGGAACACCGTCTACCCATTGCTTTTTTTCTTTAAATTGTTTTTCAAGACGTTGAAACTTTAGATTCTCTTCAGCAAAATAATACACAGAACCATCTGCGGCACGGAGCTTAACATAATCAAGATTCTTGTTGACGGCAGCCGCAACATTGGATGTCAGCGTCCATGGTGTTGTCGTCCAAACCAGCAGATATTCTTTTTCCCTTCCCTTTAG
Organism: Fidelibacterota bacterium; assembly: GCA_014381855.1. GTDB lineage: Bacteria > Fidelibacterota > Marinisomatia > Marinisomatales > JACNKV01 > JACNKV01. The sequence goes on from JACNKV010000080.1 coordinate 33,266, forward strand.
CGGAAACTGCACAAAAATGGAGTCATGTGCTACCAACTTCCGTCCTTCGATGATCTCCATTTGGGAGTAGGATGTCCCTGATCGGCCTGACCATGGAACAACATCTTTCCCGCGATATATTTTTCCCTGTTCAAATAATTTTTTTAAGAATGCCCAAATCGTATAATTGTTTTCATCGGACATCGTATAATAGGAGTTTTCCCAGTCCATCCAATAGCCAAGTCTTTTGGACTGTTCCGTCTGGACGCCCGAGTATTTCTGGACGCGTTCTTTACACAGGTTGACAAATTTTTCGATTCCAAACTGTTCCACTTCTCGTTTTGTATGAAAACCGAGTTCTTTTTCAACTTCAATTTCCACCCACAATCCCTGACAATCAAACCCGTTCTGATACCGCAGTTGATGACCGGTCATCGCTTTATATCGTTGGAAAAGGTCTTTTAACGTTCTGCCCCAGGCGTGATGCACTCCCATCGGATTATTTGCCGTAATCGGGCCATCGATAAAACTCCACTCGGGTTTATCTTTGTTCTGTTCAACCAGTTTTTGAAATGTTTGGTTCTTTTCCCAAAATTCCAAAATCCGGTGTTCCATCTCAACAAAATTTATTTTTGAATTTACTTTTTTAATCGTCATATGTTTAGGAAATGTAATTAAATCTAATTTATTACAAGCGGGAATTTAATTGTAAATGACATCTTTACCAACGAAGTGTTTGGCTAAAATCGTCAAATTTACAGACATAGTATCCACCTGGCGGTAAATTGAAGTCAATATATTTTAGTTCCTGAATGACAAAGTCGGGCAAACCCTCCAGAGGCGGGCAGGCCCTCCAGAGGCGAGCAGGCAGGCGCTTCGCTTCGACATTATCAATTATCCATTATCAATTATCCATTATCAATTATTCATTAACATAGTGTAATTTCTGTTATTAAATATTCCCACTGATGAAGAAATACCTACAAACACACTATTCTCCTGAGCAGCTGATAGAAAACGCAAACGCCCTACTTGTGGAGTCTGCGAACCAACAAATCCATGATTTTCTTAAATTGGGACACCGGACTGAGATCAACCAAGTATTTTCCGACCCGGAGCAGAAAAATACTTGGCTGACTCTTTTAGTGCAGCTCATCCGTCAATCCGGATTCCATACAGGACAAGTATTTCAGCAACGGGCACACACGTATGCGGAAAAACCCGTTTTTCAGGTTATACATGATCAAGCCATCACTCCTGTATCCTATGGTGATGCGTGGAAAAAAATCCAACACATCGCAAATGCGCTTACTACGGTGACGAAAAAGAATGATCAACCTGTCATCGGAATCTTTACTCCAAATTCTCTCGAAGGAGCTCTAATTGATCTCGCTTGTTTATCCTTCGGTTTTCGCGTGGTACCAATTCCTGCAAATTCTACACTGCATTATCTGGATTTCATCATAAACCACGCCAGTATTACAGACTTATTTATTGGCGGTGAAACGCCTTCTTCCCTCTTCATTCAACTCCCGGCGGATGTCTCCTTGTCCTCGGTAGTCCTCTTGCCGAATGCCACGATATCAGATGAATCTTATATTCTCTGGGATGACTTTCTTGCTCAACGTTCTTCCCGCAATGATCCACAACTTAAAGACCGCCTAAACCGGACAGATATGGATGAGATTGCAACCATCATGTATACGTCAGGGACAACAGCAAACCCCAAAGGAATTGTGTTCACGCAGACGAATCTAATCTCCAAACGATTTGCCCGTGCACTGGCAATCCCTGATATGAGTTCTGATGATACGTTACTTGCCTTTCTCCCCCTTTACCACACCTTCGGTAGATACTTAGAGCTTATGGGATCTATGTTTCATGGTGCGACGTACACCTTCGCTGAATCCACCATGTTCAAGACGTTACTGAAAGATTTTTCGGTTGCAAAACCCACAGTGTTTATCAGTATACCTAAACGGTGGATTCAAATCCATGAGCAGGTGAGCAACCAAATTCCAATTGACGATGCAAAACCGGAATTGGTGCGGAAAACACTTCACAAACTGACCGGTGGTCACCTTCGAATCGGGCTTTCTGCCGCCGGATATCTTGACCCGGATCTATTTCAATTTTATCACCAACACGGTATTACCCTGCTAAGCGGCTACGGAATGACCGAAGCCACCGGCGGAATTACGATGACTCCGGTGGATGATTATGTCGTGAATTCTGTTGGGAAGCCACTCCCCGGAGTGGAGTTATCCCTTGGCGAAGATAATGAACTCCTCTTGCGTGGTCCGTACATTTCAAAAGGTTATTTCGGAAAAACCATCACACCGGCCCTGAAAAACGGCTGGTTTCACACCGGCGATATCTTTGAGAAAAAAAACGGACATTATTTCATCCTGGATCGAAAAAAAGAAATTTATAAAAACAGCCGGGGGCAAACCATTTCTCCGCAGCGAATCGAAAATATGTTTCAGGATTTTGAAGCCATCAAATCAGTATTTCTTGTCGGAGATATGAAGGAATATAATACGCTCTTGATTTATCCTGATCGTCGGGCAGAATCACTATCTGAACCCAACAGTAAACCGGATGACATTCGCGAGCTTTTCGGCTCTCTCGTTCAATCGGTGAATAGTTTTTTATCTCCGTATGAGCGGATTGTAAACTTTGCAATTATCCGGCGTGACTTTTCCTCAGAACACGGGGAGCTGACACCGAAAAGTACGTATAAACGTAAACAGATCCTCAAGAACTTTTCGGATATTATCGAGCCGATGTATGAAAAACATTATTTGCCCATCATCCACGATGAAATGGAAATCCGCATCCCGAAATGGCTGATGCGGGAAAAAGGGATTATTTCTACCGATATCACTTGGGACGGGAAATCAATCTCTGCGGGAAAAAGCTCAAACAAACTTACATCTCAGCGACAAGAATCTCATATCAAATTTGGAGATTTTCTTTACGCCGTGCCCAATAATATCACGGATATGGAAGATTTGCTCCGATCACCCGACCTATGGTTGGGTAATCAGGAATTAGTCGATTTTACCGGACAAATCGCGTTTCGTATTTCCAATGATGAATCGATGTCTGCCATTCAACTTCATTCCAAAGGATTCACGTACAACCACCGTCCTATCCCTGCCAAGTTTATCGATGATCTAAAACACGCCTTGCGAAAGCATGTGTACACATTGCGCCATTTGCATCAGGCGGGGTTTGTTCTCATTCAGGATAAACACTACGGAGCCCTCATTGCTCTGAACTATTTGCACCAAACACTTGAACACGCGAATCGGGAGCTGCAATCTCTGGCGGTTAAGCTTCTCATGAGGACACAATCCCACCCCGTGCCGCGTATCCGTGTCAAATCGCTAGAATACCTCCTCCCTCACATCACAGGGGAACTGTTCTTGGAACTGCTGATTAACACGCATAAAATGAGCCATTCTTCCGAAGCAATCGAAGACATGATTCTTAGCACGGATCTTATCCAAAAAACACATTTTGACGCACTGCTCCAATATCTGGGTTCTATCCGTCTCAGCAGGGATGAATCGTCCATCCCATCGCATTCGTTTATCCAAATTTTACTCAAAACGGTATCTCAATACGGAAAAAAACATCCAACCAGTTATATTTGGGCTAGAGCAGAACTCATTTATTGGCATCAGCCGCATTTACCTGAGCTGCTACAAACAACAGCTTCAGAAGCATTTGATATGCTGACGCTTGGATTCCGTTCGTGGTTGGGGAAAAATCATCGCTTGGCAATTGACAGAGAAACGGGTGAAGAATATACATGGAAAGACGTGGTCACATTTGATTCGAATGTTGACGAATCCCACCGCCGGCTACTGTTGGAGGTTCTTCGCCAAACACCGATGTTGCGTGAAGCTGTGTTTCTTTTTTCAAAACGCCGGCTCATTCAACTGGACGATATTCTTCAGCGAGGAATCTGGATCAGTTTTCTGGGAAGCAGTCACGGGAAAAGCGTTTTTCGGGTTTTAGCTCAAACTCGCGAGGGAGATGCCTTCAATTTTGTCGTCAATGCCAGCGATACACTGGATGCGTCTTTTATACAGGACGAAATTCGATGGCTTGTCAAAGCAGGGTCATCGTATCACGGCGATAAACTGGTGGAAGATTTTGGCGGATATTGGCCGGAATTTAATTTGTACACCGAAGAATATATTTCAGGGGAAACCCTGCAGCAATATCTTGTACGTAATCAAGATGAAATTGCCGAACAAAAGGCACTCGATCGTTGGCAAATGCGCTGGCTGCATTTTATTTGGAACGGACTCAAAGCATATTTTGAATTTTACAGGCGGTCAGACCAAACACTTACCATTGCACATCCATCGCCTGCAAACCTCATCATTCCGGAATTTGATTACTCAATCGGGACACGCCTCATTTCGATTTCCAATCGCGAACAGGTTCAGAGTACGCAGAACCTATTCTTTGACCTGTATGAGATTTACATACGAAAAACTGAAGAGAACTTTCCGGGGCTTTATCGCATGGCCGATTGGGAAATCGTATTTACGGCTGCGTTGGAAGTCATGACGGTAAAAAAGGGAGTGATTCTTTTAAGAACCCTTATTTCGGAATTGGATACCAATAAAGCAATAAAGAAAAAAGCCGAGACATTGGGATTAGTCACCCAACGCATTGAACAGTTTATTGAAGAGATTAATGAAAATGGAGTTCTCACAAAACCGGTGGTATTTGCCTCGTTACGCTATGAGCGCTGGCTAAATCTTAATCCGCATGCCACTATAAAAGCACGTGGTGCCATTTTACAGGAGCTGTATCGCGAATACCGCCTAAAATCCCTCTTAAACGATTACCCTGAAACCCGGATTCGTTTCTTCCGTATGACCTGCTTTAAAGACTCAGCTTCATCGTTGTCGGATAAACTTCTTCAACTCCAAATTCAATTACGTGCAGGGACATTGCAGCTTGTCGACCTGGATGCACAATTACAATCCGTGATTGAGTCCGGTGAAATCACAGATGATGAGCAGTACTTCCTCACTCGTCTTTTATTTGAGCATTTGGATGCCGCACAGGACGGGGAGCTCATCTCATGGAATCTTGGAGATAAAGGGCGGCTGGATCTTATCTCGATGATCGAAGATAAACGCGGTGAGATGTACAAAATCCGACCTCCATTTCATCCGAAAGAAATTGCACGGTTTCATACGATTCTCACTCACGCAAATTTATCCGGTAGATTTCAGCAATGCCACGAATTTCTGTTGATGATAAACCAAAATAATAAACTTGTCGGAGGCATCTACTGGAAAGAATTAAATGCAGAAACGGCGCATATTGAAAAAATTGTTATACGATCATCGTATCGGAAACGGCATTTAAGCATTCAATTACTCGGTGAATTTTTCCACCGTCTGCAGAACAGACGCTACACCTATGTAACAGTCGGGTTCTTTCAAGCCGGGCTCTTTTATAAACACGGCTTTCAAATTGATAAAAAGTTCGGCGGACTGGTGAAAACGCTAAATGCGGGGAATTAGGATTATGATTGGGAATTAGGGATTAGGTTGAGCGAAAAGTCATGAGAAAACACT
>JACNKV010000072.1 GCA_014381855.1 Fidelibacterota bacterium
AAGAAGAAGAAAAGCAGAAAATTGTTTTAATGTCTTTAATTATGCTTGCCTTTGTTAAGAAGCAGGCAGAAAAAATTAGGACTGAATTTGGTGCGGAATATTTTCACAATCCATTGCTTTTAACATTGGTAAATTCGGTTACTGCAAAAGACAGCGATTTGTATTTGTTTTTCAGAGAATTAGAAAAGATTGCAAAAAAGGAAGTTGATAACACATTATTTGCAAATGCAAAATCTACTTTGCAAAATGATTTGTATAGTGTTAAATCTGCTGAATTTGAAGGAATTGAATTGTTTGAAGATGTTGAGATAGCAAGCATTAAAAATCTAACATTTGACGAAATATTAAAGTATGTTTTTAACGCAAATACAAGCGGAGATTTTGAAGTTAGACGTAACCCAAAAAATAAACAGGAATTATCATTCAGAGTAAAATCAGGAGCAAATTCAGAACCTTTTGCATTAATAAAAATTGGTGATATTAAAGGCTTTGAAGCAAATAATTTGGCAAATTACGATATTGAAGAAGAATTTGATAATGTTAGTTTATTTGAAAACATCAATGATAGTTCCGTAAATATTTTAATGGGTAGTCGTGCATTTTACGAAGGCTGGGACAGTAACCGCCCAAACATAATAAACTTTGTAAACATTGGAACGCATAAAGATGCTAAGAAATTTATTTTACAGTCTATTGGTAGAGGAGTACGTATTGAACCAATAAAAAATCAGCGTAAAAGATTATTGCCATTAATTAACGATGGAGTAATTAAAAATGAAGTCTTGAAAGCCAAAGTAAAAGAAGTGAATTTACTAGAAAGTTTATTTGTCTTTGGCACAAACCAAAAAGCAATTCTATCAGTTCTCGAAACATTAAAAGGAGAACAACAAGAAGAAGAACATCAGTTAAGTTTATTTGAAAAAGATATTTTTTCTCATCCTTTGCTAATTCCTGTATACAAAAACGCATCATCGAATAATGAAAAGCGTTTAAAACGATTGAGAATAAACAAAGAAGATTTTGCATTATACAACGACATTGTTGAAACAATGAATGAAAAAGCAATTGCTTTCAATTTTAATCTTAAATATGAAGATGTTGCCATTTTAACTGAGAAACAAAAAGACAGCAAAAATTTTAAACAAGTAGAACACGAAAGAATTGGTAAAGTTGGACCAGTAGTAAAACACATTTTGAATTATTACAAAAACATACCCGAAGAAGTTGACACTTTTTCAAAAGTTGAAGAAGAAATTATTCATTACAATAAAATTAGTGTAAACACATCAAAAACAGGAAGTGAAACATCTATTGAGTTTAAACGACTTGCAGAATTAAAAAACAAAATCAAGAAAGCGAAAAATCCTGTTGATAAAGAGCAAGTAAAAAATGAATTTAAACAGGCACTTGCTAATAGTGAAATTGATATAGATGAATATACTGAACAGATTGAAAAATTAAAATATGAAGCAAGTTCCGGTACAGAAACTTTCACTCACAGAAACGAAGAAATAAATATCAAGAAATTATTAAACCATTACTATTTCCCAACTGTGATTTCAGGCAAAGACCGTATTAAATGGATGAAACACATTATTGATACTCCGAGTGAAATTGAATTTGTAAATGCTTTGGAAAAACATCTGAAAGAAGATGATAATTTCTTTTCACAATTTGACTGGTGGAAATTTAGTAAAATAGACCATTCACTTGACAAAAAAGTTAGAATACCATACATAGACCCTTACAACGGAAAAAGAAACTTTTTACCTGACTTTGTGTTTTGGCTACAAAAAGAAAATGAATATCACATTTTATACATTGACCCAAAAGGAACTGGTAGAAGTGAATATCAATTCAAAGTTGATGGTTACAGAGACTTGTTTGTAGAAAATGAAAAAGTAAAGGAATTTGAATTTGGTGATAAGAATCTAAAAGTCCATTTAAGACTTGCAACGGAAGATACAGCAATACTTGGTGACAAAGATTTTTATAAGAAATATTGGCTAGAACCAAACAACTTTGATATAGAATTAGATGAATAAAAAGCCAACGCTAAAAGCCATACACATTGCCAAGTCGCTCAAAAAAGCCAACCGCACGAGCCAAAACTTGTCAATAAGTTTGTCTTTGCCAACGCTGATGAAAACAAAGTACGACCGCACAACAAAGTGTATAAATCATTGGGCAATAAGTGGTTAAATGAAATCTATAGCAATAAATAAAATTTACGTAAACTGAAAATGAAGTGCTTCAAAATGCCCAACGCTTCATACACAAACCGTTGTAAACAATTATGACAGTGAGTAGAAAAAGTAAAATAGATGACTATCGAAAAAATTAAATCACTCAGAAGAGAACTTCATAGGTATCCTGAGCTGTCTGGACAAGAGGCAGAAACGGCTGCTCGGATTAAGAAATTCATCGAAAAACATCATCACACCAAAATCATTGAAAATATTGGAGGAAACGGATTGGCAGTTGTTCATGAATTTTCAAACAACGGGCCCAATATTGTAATTCGCTGCGAATTAGATGCACTTCCTATTGAAGAAGTAAATAATTTTGAACACCGCTCTCTCAACAATGGCATAGCTCACAAATGTGGTCATGATGGGCACATGGCTATTGTGGCCGGGCTTGTCTTTTGGTTAAAAGAACAGGATTTTAAGAAAGGAAAGGTTATACTGCTCTTTCAGCCTGCAGAAGAAACAGGCACTGGTGCTCCGGACGTTTTAAACGATGAAAGGTTTAGGGCGTTAAATCCGAATTATATATTTGCATTACATAATATTCCTGGTCAGCCGTTGCATTCGATTGTAACCCTCAAGGGGAACTTTTCCTCTACCGTGCAAAGTGTTGCCATACAACTGAAAGGTAAAGAGTCGCACTCTGCCGAACCCGAACATGGCGTAAATCCCGCATTGTGCATTACTGAGCTGATACAAAAGTTTGATACCTTAAATAATAATGACCCTGCAAAAGAAGATTTCAGCTTATGTGTGCCCATTTATTCCAGCATGGGTGTGAAATCCTATGGTATTTCTGCGGGCTTTGGCGAGATACATTATACGTTAAGAACCAGAAGTGTAGAGAAAATGGAAAAATTAAAGCAAGATGTAAACAACATTCTATTCGCAACTTGTCCAAAACACAAATTGCCGCATACAGCAGAATGGTTTGACTATTTTCCAGCAGTAATCAATAACGACATCTGCAACCAAATTATTATAGAAACAGCAAAAACCAGCCAATATGACATCATTGAGAAAAGTGCAGCCTTTAAGTTTGGAGAAGATTTTGGCTGGTTTTCTGAAAAATATAAGGCTGCGATGTTTGGCATAGGAGCCGGGCTACAATCCCCTGCCCTACATCAAGCTAACTATGACTTCCCTGATGAAATCATAGAAACGGGTATGAATATGTTTAAAAGAATTATTAAAAAAATATTAACCGATTAACAATCAATACATAAACTAAATAAAATGAAAAGGCACAAAATGAATAATAATGATGAATTAAAAAATATCGTTCAGGAAAAATATGCTGAAATCGTTACACAGAAAACATCATGTTGTAGTCCAGCATCTGAATGTTGTTCGGAAATGGATTATTCAGCGTTTAGTCTGGATTATACCCAAATGGAAGGGTATGTGGAGGATGCTGATCTACATCTAGGCTGTGGTATTCCAACTGAATTTGCAAATATTAAAGAGGGCGACACAGTTGTAGATTTAGGTTCCGGTGCAGGAAATGATGTTTTTGTCGCTAGGCGGATTGCAGGCGAAACAGGTCATGTAATTGGAATTGATATGACACCTGAAATGGTTGAAAAAGCAAATCTGAATAAAACAAAGTTAGGATTTGAAAATATTGAATTCATGTTAGGAGATATTGAGAAACTGCCACTTGATAATGATATGTGTAATGTGGTCGTTAGCAATTGCGTTTTAAATCTCGTTCCTGACAAAGAAAAAGCCTTTAACGAAATCTACAGAATATTAAAACCCGGTGCTCATTTTTGTGTTTCTGATATTGTGTTGGAAGGGGAAATACCACCCGGAATAAAAAAATCTGCAGAGATGTACGCAGGATGTGTATCCGGAGCTCTCCAAAAAGATGATTATCTGGACATAATTATCAAATCTGGATTTGAAAATGTAGAAATAAAAAAATCCCGTGAAATTGTTTTACCGGAAGATATACTAAAATCATTACTGGATGACATTCAATTGGAAAAATATAACAAAAGCGGAATGGGGATCTACAGTATTACTGTTGTTGCGTCGAAAAAATAGTGATTATTTACAATTAAGTGTATGCCTTGTCCCATGACCTCTTGAAAGCGATAATGAAGAAATACAATCGTTAGATAATTTTCCATAAATTCCACATGGAATATGTCCTGATTCTTTCAACTGTCGACAAAAAGGAGGACGCACAATTCATTGCCAATCATTTGGTAACGCAAAACACAGCTGCATGTGTAAATATTATTCTGAATATAGAATCAGTCTATAAATGGAACAATGAAGTATAGTAATGTGCAATAATATAATCCAATAGTAAAGGTTATACTTTTGAAAAATTTAGGTTAGTCAATTTCACCAAATCACATCCAACACTTTTTCTTGCTCATCAAAATCCACAATCCTTACAATTTCGATGAGTTCTTTTACAGTACCACTTCAAATAATCGAAAGATTATTCCAAAACCCTGCAAGTGATTGTGGGGTTTGCTGTACCTGCTCGTGAAATAGAGAGTTACAGCAATATTTACACTCATTTAACTACCCACACAATTTCCGATTAAATTGATGTGTCATAAGCCGACACGATCAGCACACTCCAAAGTTAACGACATTTTCTAACCATTCTGAAGATAGATTCAGCGGAGTTAATCTCCTGTATTTGATGTAAAGGAAACCACGCAACATCAAAGGATTCATCACTGACGGAAATCGGTTCGTGCTCATCTGCTTCAAACAGAAATCGAATGTCGTAATGCAGATGTTCCGGCATGGATTTATTTTCAGGGATTGTATGAATATCAATGTCAAAGATCTCTTTTGACAAAGGACGAACAGACTGAAGCCCGGATTCTTCAGTTGCTTCACGATGGGCAACAGACAAAATAACCGCTTCTCCGTCAGCATGACCACCTAGCTGAATCCATGTATTGAGCTTTCGGTGATGTGTCAAGATTGCTTTATTTTTCTGCGAATTGAGAATCCATGCAGAGCCGGTAATATGCCCGGGTTTATATGAAGGTAACAGGCAGTCCGGGTGGTGTTGGACAAAGTGTTTAATCTCCTCAACGTTTTGTTTTTCTGAAGGATGTTTTTCAAAATACACTTCAAGTTGCGCGAGTAGGTGAGTATGTGTCATGTTTTTCTGTAATGAAATAATCCAGGTTAAATTAAAATCAATCGCCCTCCCACTCAGGACAAAGAAGGTGTTTATAATCGCACCATTCGCAATGAAATCCCTTTTTGGCGGGGAAGCGTTTTTTGCGGATATTTGATGCAACTTCCGAAATATTATTTCGTGTTTCCAGCAATTCTTCGATTGTGAATTGATGTGTTTTTAACGGGTCGTCTTTTTCACGAAGGAAGAAAAGTCCTGCCCATTCAGGCAAGCCGTGAAGGGCGGTATCCTCACTCTGTTGGAGATAAAGACTGTAAATTGCCAACTGCAGACTTTTCTTTGCAGGACTGGCGGTTTTACTCGTTTTATAGTCAATCACGCGTAAGCCGGCACTTCCGTGGTCGATGCGGTCAATTTTACCTCGAATAGTAACATCCTTTATGTCAAACTGAAATTCCCGTTCGGTTGCGATGATATCCGGCGGATTGTCTTTAATAAACGTCCAGTATCGTTTTAATAATTCTTGACCCTGTTCAAAAAACTTCTCCTCGCGGGACTGATAGTCAAATCCCTCACTCGTCCAATACTCATCCAATAAGGCCAGTAAGTGTGCTTCGGTTTGTACGGTATCGCCATCGTGAAACTTTTCCAAAACCTGATGAATGATATTCCCAAAGGTCAGCTGAGGTTTACTTGGTTTTTCCGGGACGTGGTCGATATTGCTTAACCGATATTTCAGCGGGCAGGACGCATACGTTTCAATCGAACTTGCCGATAAGGAAAGCGGGTCTGCAGAGGAGGGCTCAAAATTATCATGTAATTCATTTTTTAATTCAATTTCCCAAGGATGATCCGTCCAAACGATGGTATCATCTTTCTCTATGGATGCAAGCCGCTCCACACATTTTATCAGTGTGTGTGCTTGGTCGTATTGATTCAGCGCGATGGCATCATTTAAACGGGTTTCGTATCGATGCCGTAATTGGCTGACAGACGATGGCTCTGCGGATGATTCGGTTTTTGGCATAGTATTTTCCTCTGTAAGGCTGAGCGTGAGATCTTTTTTGATAAAGGGGGATGTTCGTTTATCAGGTGCTAAAATGAAAAGTTTATCCTTAGCACGAGTTAATGCGACATAAAAAATTCGCCGTTCTTCTTGATAATGGTGCTCTTTCGGTGTGAGAGATGTTGCACGAGAGTATGCAAGCCAATCGTCAGGCGGGCGGTCAACAATCCTGCTGGGACGATAATTTAATGGAAAACTCCCGGTTTGGTTAAACGGAACGAACACAGCCGGAAATTCCCCGCCTTTTACGCCGTGAATCGTTTGCACCAAAATCGCCGGACGGGTGGGTATTTTGGGGTAAATCGGCGCAATACTACCGGAACGCTGCAGCGTGCTCATGTAATGTATAAATGACGGTAGAGAGGGGGTATCGGGATGATTTTTTGTGAACGATTGCGCGCGTTTAATGAAATCACCCACGTTTTGGATGGCGATTTGATCTTGGTATTCATAGCGATCAAACAGCGGACGAAATAAGTTGGTTCGTTCACATATTTCCCACACCATTTCATCGGCGTGTTTTTTGCGGATGTCTGCTTGCAAAAAGCGAATGAGTTCCATGGGGAATTCAAGTTTGTGTCGGATGATGTCCGGTAGCGTATCCCACATATCACCGATGAGCTCAAGTCGTGGTGTGGAGTCTCGTTTACTGAATGCTTGAAAAATTCGGAGCGTTTCTTCATCTCTGAGATAGTGATTCAAAATGCGGTACAAAGCGCTGTTTTGATGCTGACCGTTCGCCAGAAGACTGCACCACGCCATCACATCCCGAATAGCCGGTATCTGAAAATATTCCGTCAGATACGCAAAAACGGGTACGTGAACTTTTTGTAACGCTTTTACCGCTTCTTTTACCTGAGCTCGAGTACGGCATAATATAGCGATATCCTGATAATCATATTCACCGGAGGAAACTAACGTCCTGATTTTTGTTGCCATAAAAGACAGTTGATCTTTTTTAGTCCCCCACCACAATTCGGGGAAAAATCCATTTTTCTGTTTGTAGGCGGTGAGGGTTTTTGCAATCCGGTCTTTATTCGTCAAAATCACATCATTTGCGACGTTTAATATCTGCTGATGAGAACGGTAATTTTCAACCAGAGAAATCTCTTTATAATCGGGAAAATGTTGATATCGTTTCTGAAAATCGCGGATATTATAGGCGCTCGCCCCCCGAAAACTGTAAATTACCTGGTCATCGTCACCAACCACAGTGATGCTTCCATGCTTACAGGCAATCATTCCGATGACTTCGTTCAGCGCATGATTATTATCCTGAAATTCATCCACGATAATATGGCGATACGTGTCTTGTAAGGTCTCTCGTAAAGATGAATCCTCGTCCATCATGAGGTATGCCTGCAGAATCATGTCCCCGTAGTCCACATAATTTCTTTTTTTCTTTAATGCTTGAAACAGTGGATAAATACGACGCAAATCATTTAGTTGAGCGACAGTTTCTTCTGTGATGAGTTTCCCGTCAATGTCAGGATTTTTAACGTGATCCAAGTTGATAAGTTCATCTCTAAGGCGATTAAAAAACGGAATAAAACTTTGTGTAACGGCTTTCACCGGATCCAGTGCAAATTCGACAGACTCAAACGGTCGAAATGAATCAAAATGATTTAATAAAAGGAAAATTGCATCGCCTTCTTCAAGAAGCGTCGGAGCATCTTTCTTGTTTTGGTTATATGTTTTTACTATGGAGTAACAAAAGGCATGCAATGTGCCAACGGTGATTGATGACGTTTCGGTATTTAACTGTTTTTTGACGCGTGTTCTTAATTCTTTCGCGGCTTTTTCAGTGTATGTAATAGCCAGAATGGTTTTTGGATCAATCTTTTGCATTTCGATCATATACAAAATCCGGTGGAAAAGTGTGGTCGTTTTTCCCGTCCCGGCTCCGGCAAGAATCATTAACGGTGCAGAAGGATGCCTAATTGCCAAAGACTGATTTTGGTTGGCGGTAAATTTTCCAGAGGAATATGTCATGCGGAAAATTACTCCGAAAATCGGGTTGTCTCCCAATG
>JACNKV010000097.1:0-22254 GCA_014381855.1 Fidelibacterota bacterium
GAAGGAGAATATTTCACTGGTGTGGCTGATAGATTAATCAGGTTAGAACTATTTCCAAAAAACGAGAAAGAAAATTATGAAAGTATTAGTAACAGGCGGTGCGGGATATATCGGATCTCATGTTGTTATCGAACTTTGTGAAGCCGGATACGATGTGGTTGTTTTTGATGACCTCTCACTAGGGCATCGAGAGAATGTGGATCATCGAGCAATATTCATTAAAGGGTCCACACTAAATGATGACAGTTTGGCGACCGCATTTTTAGAAAAGCCGGATGCTGTAATCCATCTTGCAGCATGGAAAGCAGCAGGTGAGTCGATGACAGATCCCGGGAAATATGCTCAAAATAACATCATAGGGACAATCAATCTGTTGAATGCAATGTGCCGGTTTGACGTAAAAACATTCGTTTTTTCATCGACAGCCGCTGTTTACGGGTACCCTCAATACTTACCGGTGGATGAAAAGCACCCGGTGAATCCGATTAATTATTACGGATACACAAAATTGGTGATTGAGGAAAACCTGAAATGGTACAGCGAATTAAAAGGCATTCGATTTGCAGCCTTACGGTATTTTAACGCAGCCGGATATGATATTCATGGGCGGGTTCGGCATCGGGAACGCAATCCCCAGAATTTGTTACCGATTGTTATGGAAATAGCCTCGGGAGAACGTAAGCATCTGGATATATATGGAAATGATTATGATACACCAGATGGAACCGGTGTGAGAGACTATATCCACGTAAATGATTTGGCATCGGCGCATGTCCAGGCACTGAAATATCTCAAGGATAAATGCATTAATCTTACGGTGAATCTTGCCACAGGAGTCGGATACTCCGTTTTGGATGTTGCGTATGAAACCGAGTCAGTTACAGGTCAACGAATTCCCTACAATATCGTTGATCGTCGCCCCGGTGATCCGGCTGAACTTATCGCTGTGTCTAAAGAAGCCGAGAAAATACTAAACTGGCAACCGAGATATTCAGATTTGACGACATTGCTTAAAACAATGTGGACATTATATTCAAGTTAGGAGACAACCAGCCTGCCAGATAAAGAATGCAGGCGGGCCTGCCCGCCATCGTTTTTCAGACGGGGAGACATAAAAAGTTAGTGGATTACAAAGGATTTGAACAAAGATACAAACATAAAATTATGATGGAAAAAATAAACAAAATTGGAGACACAGGCACAGTTACCAGTCAACCCATAAACTCTTCTAACCGTCAACGCTTAACACCCTAACACGTTAAAACATAAACGAGGTAAAACAATGATCGATCTAAATCGATTACAAAAATCATCCGGGATACTTGGGAATTCAGAAAAAATCCGGGAAGTTTTGGAAATGATTGTCCAAGTTGGCTCAGTGGACATTTCTGTATTGGTTACCGGGGAATCCGGTACAGGGAAAGAGATTGTCGCCAAAGCGCTGCACAAAGTCAGTCGCCGGTCGAATGAATCTTTGGTTACAGTGAACTGTGGTGCTATCCCTGAAGGGATTATCGAAAGTGAACTTTTCGGACATAGAAAAGGTGCATTTACCGGTGCCGGTGATGACCGTAAAGGCTATTTCGAAACGGCACACAAAGGAACAATCTTCTTGGATGAGATAGGTGAGACACCTCTGAGTACTCAGGTTAAACTCCTCCGAGTACTTGAGAATGGCGAATTTATGCGAGTTGGAGATTCAAAAACATTATATTCAGATGTTCGCGTCATTGCCGCAACCAATAAAGATTTGGGAGAGCTTGTTCAAAAAGGAAAGTTTCGCCAGGATCTTTATTATCGTCTGAAATCTGTAACGATTAATGTTCCTGCACTACGCCATCGGATTGAGGACATGTCCCTACTGGTTGAGCGATTTGCTTTGGAATTTACTCGAACCAATGACATTCCTTATCGGGGATTTATGCCGGATGCTATCCGAATAATGAAGCAATATGGTTGGCCGGGTAATGTCCGTGAATTAAAACATTTCGTTGAACGAATCCTCGTTCTGGAGAAGGGAGAGAGGATAACCGAATCGATGGTAGAACGCCAGCTTGATTTCCCGGGACAGCACACAACACCAAATCCACATCTACCGGTTTTAATCGATCAATCACCGGAAAGAGCCGAACGCGAACTGATGTTGCGTCAGTTATTTCTACTACGGCAAGATGTGGAGTCTATTAAACATATTTTGGGGGGAAGCGGTGCATCATTTGGAGAGCAAATTCCGTTTTTGCCGCACGGAAAAGATGTGATACCGTCACCCATGAAAATTGATGAAGATTCTCCTCATTTTATTCGAAATGATGCGCTGGGAGATATGACGTTGGAAGAGTTGGAAGAGGAAGCCATTTGCCGAACACTGAAGTTTTACAATAACAATCGTCGTGCGGCAGCGAAATCTTTGGGAATGAGCGAACGGACTTTGTATAGAAAAATTAATGATTACGGAATAGAAAGAAAGATAAAAAGATGAAGATAACATTTTGGATAACTCTCGTTGCATTAGGCACTTTAAGTTGTGGCTTTTATTCGATGGCAGGATCGATTCCACCACACATTCGGAGTTTGGCAATTCCATTATTGGAGAATCAAACGGCAGAATTCGGTGTGTCTGAAGATATTACCGATAATCTATTGGATAAATTCGCCGAAGAAAATATTCTGAGCATCAAAGAAGAAGGCAAAGCCCATTCTATTTTGCGTGGGGTAATTTTGAAAGTGGAAGATGCACCGTATACCTATAGCCGGGAGGAAGCTGTTTCGGAATATCGCCTGACAATTACCATCGATATCGAATGGTACGATGTGCGTGATGAGAAGAATCTACTGGAGAAACAATATTCCGGTTGGGGTGCTTACGGTTATGGGAGTGATATAAGTTCGGATGGCGTTGATAACGACGGCGACGGTGTGATTGATGCTGAGGACGATGATGAAATAGGTGATGCAAGAACGTTTGCGACAAAAATAGCCGTTGGAAAAATTGCTCAAGATATTTTGAATGATATCCTGACAGATTGGTAAAAAATAGTATAAAAATGTTTGCAAAGCCTTCTAACACCCTAACACCCTGACTCTAACCAATGACCAATAAAGAAAAACTTATTCTGGGAATTACCGGGGGATCGCATTTGTCCGTTCACGCGCTTATGTTGGTTCTGCCCAGCATCTTTTTGACTGTTCAGAAGGAGCTTGTAGTCGGGTTGGATACTCTGGGATATCTGGCAATGCTTAGTGCTTTTATGTTTGGGATTGGAGCAATTCCCACAGGTTATTTCGAATCCAAAATCGGCGGAAGAAATTTACTTCTGATATATCATTTTGGGTCGATTGTTTCCTCTTTAATCATTGTGTTTTCGTCCTCACTTGTTTGGTTTGCATTCGGGCTGGCGGCGTTGGGTTTATTTTGCAGTATTTATCATCCTGCCGGGCTCACAATTATTTCGCGGCGCGTCAAAGACATTAATCACGGTATGGCGTTTCATGGAATTGCAGGATCAATCGGTTTGGCGCTCGGACCTCTTTTGACAGTCCTATTAACCGAATGGATATCATGGAGAGCCGCCTACGGTGGATTTGCATTCTTGAACTTTGGGTTAGCTCTTGCAATCCTCTTTATTATTCCGGTTAGATCAGCATCACAAAAAGAATCTGATTTAGCAGGGACGGAAACCACTGACCGATCTGCATTGGTTATATTCTACGGAATTGGGGTGCTATTCGGATTATCTTTTGCAGGGTTTACGACGTTTATGCCGACACATTTTGCACTTACAACTCGTGAGCTGATCTCCGGCATTTCGAATACCGTTCGCGGCGGATTATTTACAACATTCGTTTTATTGGCAGGAATCATTGGTCAAATCATTGGTGGAGGTCTTGGCAAGAAGTTTCGACGACCTAATATTTTATTTTGGATCGTAGTTCTAAGTATTCCATTATTGGTTTTAATTGGTGTCCTTCAAGGCTGGATACTTGTTGCAGTTGCGATAATATTTGGTATTGTTCACTTTGCGTGGCAACCGGTGGCGAATTCACTTATTGCTTCTTTAACACACAGTCGGCATCGAGGTATCGGATATGGCATCAATTTTTTCTTTAGTTTTGGCGTAGGCGCATTTGCTGCCGGCGTCAGTGGCTGGATTGCGGAACATTTTGGTGTCCCATTCGTTTTTCCGGCAATGGCGATTGTGTTGCTTCCTGCCGTAATTTTGACTTACGTTCTTAGAAGAAATATGGAAATAATCAGGAAATGATAAAATTAAGAAATGAAAAATGAGAGTGCCAAGCAAAGCTAATATAAGCAAGATATGGAAGAACTAAAAGCTCTTGAAAACAAAATCAAAGGTATAAAACAAAATTAAATATGACTCAAAACATTTATAAAAACCTACCGTCTGTTTCAGAAGTATTGGCTGCAATACCTAAGGAAATACAACTACATCAACGTGTGTTGACAACCATTATCGATGGCGAAATAGCAAGTTTCAGACAGGATATTAAATTTGAGAAAATGACACAAAGTCGTCAGG
The DNA here is from genome assembly GCA_014381855.1 of Fidelibacterota bacterium. Classification (GTDB taxonomy): domain Bacteria; phylum Fidelibacterota; class Marinisomatia; order Marinisomatales; family JACNKV01; genus JACNKV01. The sequence goes on from JACNKV010000097.1 coordinate 4,539, forward strand.
ATATTATTCGCTCAATTGTAAATAAAATCCGCCGATTGTCATCTCCGTCAATGATCTCGTTAATTAACGGAACAGGTGTCGTGTTGCATACCGGCTTTGGACGAGCTCCTCAGTCGGGAAAAGTTTTACGCAGAGTTGCAAAACGGCTGGAAGGATTTGTCAATTTAGAATTCGATTTAGAGACAGGAAAACGTGGAGAAAGACAACATCATTTGGAATTACTTCTACGTGCACTGACCGGTGCGGAATTAGGGATAATGGTTAATAATAATGCGGCGGCGGTTTTGCTATCTTTGAACACAATTGCGGAGGGGAAAGAGGTAGTTGTATCCCGTGGGCAACAAGTGGAAATCGGCGGGTCTTTTCGAATCCCGGATATCATTGCAAAAAGCGGGTGCAAAATGGTAGAAGTCGGAACGACAAATCGAACTCACCTTGCAGATTATGAATCTGCTATCACGGAGAATACCGGCTTGCTGCTTTGGGTGCATACGAGCAATTATATCGTGGAAGGATTTACAAAAGAAGTCTCGCTTAAAGAATTGGTTGATTTAGGAAAACGAAAAAATATCCCGGTGATGGCAGACCTTGGTAGCGGCGCGTTAATTGACTTACACGCACAGGGGTTACCGGCGGATGTCCCGGTGCACGATGTTGTTGATGCGAATGTGGATATCGTCACGTTCTCAGGCGATAAGCTTCTAGGTGGACCCCAAGCAGGGTTGACTATTGGTAAGAGCAGTTATCTGAAACGCATATTTGCAAACCCGCTTTACCGTGCTGTTCGTTGCGATAAAATGTGCGTAGCACTCATGGAAGAAACTCTGCGGATGGTGCAATCCGATGGAATGGAGAAAGACAATTTGACGCACGAACTGTTAACAGTAAAAGTGTCTACATTACGCCGAAGAGGAGAAAGGATAATTGCATCGCTGACAAAAAAGAGAATAAGTGCACTGAATATTCAAATAATAGATTCCCACGTAGAAGCCGGAAGTGGCTCTCTTCCTGTAGAAACCTTACCCAGTATCGCGCTGAAATTTCAGCCAAAAACCCAAAAAGTAACTGATTTATCTCGTGCCTTTCGCAAGGGAAATCCTCCGGTAGTAGGATATATTTCAGAGAGGGCATTTTACGTCGATCTTAAAGCAGTATTACCGAAACAAATATCTCAATTTATTACGCGAATTAAAGCGATAACACTATGACACAAATTGTTATAGGAACTGCCGGTCATATTGACCACGGAAAAACCGCCTTGGTTAAGGCATTGACCGGAACGGATACAGACAGCCTGGCACAGGAAAAAGCTCGTGGGATGACCATCGATCTTGGATTCGCATTTCTCAACGAAAATGTCACAATCATAGATGTCCCCGGTCATGAAAAATTCATCCGGAATATGGTTGCCGGGGTTTCGACAATTCATGTGGCGTTGCTGGTCATTGCCGCCGATGATGGAATTATGCCCCAAACACGCGAACATCTGCAAATTATTTCACTGCTTGGAATTCAAAAAGCTGTGATTGCTTTAACAAAAATAGACCTTATGCAGGACAATGACTGGTTAGACCTTGTCGAGGAGGATATCCGAGACACGTTGCAGAAAACATCGTTTAAAAATTCTCCGATTATCCGAACATCTATCAATCCTGAATCAGGAATTGATAGCTTGAAACGAACACTGGTCGAAACAGCTTCTACCGTGCAATTGATTGGCGATCGCGGGTTTTTCCGAATGCAAGTGGATAGAGTCTTTGTTAAAACCGGGTTTGGATTGGTTACAACAGGCACCGTTATCTCAGGTGAGATTCATGTTGGCGAAGAGGTTGTCTCTCTTCCTGTCGGTAAAAAAAGCAAAGTTCGCGGAATTCAAAGTCATGGCGCAAATGTATCGTCAGTGCAGTTGGGAGACAGAGCGGCTGTTAATGTGTCCGGGCTGGAGAAAGGACATGCATGGCGGGGGTCTGAACTGGTTGCGCAGGGATATTTAACTCCAACCCGGAAACTAATTGCACATGTAACGATGATTCCTTCAACAGAATGGAAGCTCAAACCAAAGCAACGAGTTCGCATCCATTTGGGAACGTCAGAAGTACTTGGACGAGTGACGTTGGTTGGTACGGTGCTAAGAGAGAATGAGAACGGAAATTGTATTATCGCATTAGAAGAACCAATCGTTGCAGCAATGGATGACCGGTTTGTCGTTCGCTCATATTCTCCTATGGAAACCATTGCCGGTGGCGTCGTTCTTGACCCACATCCGCAGGGGAAGTGGAGAGAAATAAAATCATGGGCAAAAAGGCTTCATCAGACATCGGTCGACCGGTACATGCAGTTTATCGACAGGCAGTGGGCAAATCCAATATCTTTATATGGTTGGAGTAATATCTTTCATATTAAGTCGTGTGATTTGAAAGAAATTGTTTCTTCAGAAATCATTGAACAAGGGACATATTGCGTTACCAAGAAAAACATAGAAGCATCAAAAAACATGGTTGTTGACCACTTACGAAAATATCACAAAGAAAATCCATATCGCTCTTTTATTGGCACAAAGGTATTACAGGATAATCTCCAGTTTAGTTCGGGATGGTTTAAAGAAGTTATCACGTTGTTGAAAGTCAAAGGGATAATAAAAAATATCGAATCCGGTTTTGCATTGACGGATTATAAAATATCCATGTCTGATAGTGATCGAAAAAAAGCAGAAATGGTGTTGTCGAAATTAAATATATCGGAAAACCTTGCGGTCTCTATTTCAGAGTTAACCGGGATCGGAGGAACAGCCGTTTTGAAGCTGCTTCACGTATTAAAAGCTGAAGGAAAAGCGATGGAAATCCAATCAGAATTATGGATGAGTACGAAGAATTTTATCACGGTGACAAATTTGTTGAAAGATTGGTACAAGGATCATGATAAGTTAACAGTACCGAATTTCAAAGATGTGACAAACTTAACACGAAAAACGGCGATTCCGCTTTTGGAATATTTAGATAAACATCAGTGGACAATTCGCACGGGGAATGAACGGTTGAAAGGGGATAAGCTTTAATGGTAAAGTCACAAGAAGGCACTCCGCTTATGCGGCAGTACATGGAAGTAAAACGTCAACACCCGGATACGCTTGTGTTATTCCGAATGGGAGATTTTTTCGAAACGTTTCTTGAGGATGCGAAAATCACAGCAAAAATATTGGGGATCGTTCTGACAAAACGGTCGAACGGAGCTGCAGCTGATGTACCGCTGGCCGGATTCCCGCACCACGCTTTGGATAATTACCTTCCAAAATTAGTTCAGGCAGGGCATCGTGTGGCGATTTGCGAACAAGTTGAAGATCCAAAATTAGCCAAAGGGATTGTCAAGCGGGAAGTCATTGAAGTTGTTACGCCCGGAACCTTAACGACAGATCGTGCATTAAGTGACAAAACCAATCAGTATCTAATCAGTCTTCATTTTCGCCGGGATCATGTGGGCTATGCCGTGTTGGATCAATCCACCGGAGAATTTTTACTTGGCGAATGCCCGGAGGACAAATTGGTAGAATCATTACGAAAATTTGCGCCAAAGGAAGTTTTAATCGCAGAAAGCGTTTCCTATTCATTGACTCCGTGGTATCGTGAATTTTTACCGTTTGTTACTCAAGTAGAAGATTGGATATTCAATGTAGATCAAAGTTACCGAACACTGACGGATCATTTTCACACAACATCACTGAAAGGTTTTGGGTGTGAGGAGCATCCCCTTGGCATCACCGCCGGCGGGGTCATGTTTTATCATCTTCGCCAAACCCTAAACACGTCTCTTAAGCACATCTCAACGCTCCAACCCATTTTAAATGAGGGGGTTATGGGTTTGGATGGGTTTACCCTTCGCAATTTGGAGGTGTTTAAATCTCTGGCTACACAGGGAACTCACGGCACGTTGATTGATACCATAGATGATACAACCACATCGGGTGGCGGAAGGCTGCTGAAACAATGGCTGAACCGCCCACTGACGGATATTTCATCTTTAGTTAAACGGCAGGATGTTGTGCAGGCATTTTTTCAGAATAAACGGATGTTAAATCGTATTCGAAAGATGTTAGAACACATTGCGGATATTGAACGGATATTAGGAAAAATCAATCGAGGGAGTGCCGGACCGAGAGATATTGTTGCGATGGGAGAAAGTTTAGGACTCATCCCTGAGCTGCAAGAAGTAATGAAGGGGGCGGAAAATACGGGGCTGAAGCGATTGTCAGAACAATTTATCAATACTGTGGTAATGACGGAATTGATCGGGAAAACGATGGCTCAAGAACCTCCGACTCACATAAAACACGGGAATGTAATTGCAACCGGAGTAGATACAAATCTTGATGAATTACGTGTGTTAGCCGCAGGGGGAAAAGAGTGGATTTCTGACTTTGAAAATTCTGAACGAAAAACCACCGGAATATCCTCATTAAAAATTGGGTATAACAGAGTATTTGGGTATTACATCGATGTAACGAAAACCCACCAAGATAAGGTACCGGAATCTTATATCCGAAAACAGACATTGGTAAATTCCGAACGATATATCACGCAAGAACTGAAAGAATATGAGGAAAAAATTCTCTCAGCGGAAGAAAAGATTCTAGAAATCGAAGCACACATTTTTCAAGACCTATGTCAGGCAATATTAAAAAAAGTATCTGATATCCAAACAAATGCGCGAGTCCTTAACCGATTAGATGTACTTTCGTCGTTTGCGTTGACGGCAAAAGCCAACCGGTATTGCAAACCAATGTTGACGGAAGATCCGGAGCTTGATATCCGCAAAGGGCGTCATCCTGTTGTAGAAAAATTGTTGCCGGCAACGGAACGATTCATCCCCAATGACGTTAAAATGAACACTGAGTCAGAGCAAATTCATTTGATTACCGGTCCAAATATGGCAGGAAAGTCCACCTATTTAAGGCAGATTGGACTATTGGTTCTTATGGCGCAGATTGGCTCGTTCATCCCTGCAAAATCAGCAACGATCGGAGTGGTGGACAAGCTCTTTACACGCGTTGGAGCGAGTGATAATCTTGCCGGAGGGGAAAGTACATTTCTTGTTGAAATGAATGAAGCTGCCAATATTTTGAACAATGCCACAAATCGGAGTTTAATCCTACTGGACGAAATAGGCAGAGGAACAGCCACTTTCGACGGATTATCTTTAGCATGGGCGATTACAGAATATCTTCATAATAATCCTGAGTTGGCAGCGAGAACCTTGTTTGCAACACATTATCATGAATTAACTGATCTCGAGAATACACTGGAGCGATTGAAAAATTACCATGTGGCTGTTAAAGAGTTTGGAGATAAAATTGTATTTCTCAGAACCATCCAAAAAGGATACGGTGACAAGAGTTATGGAATCCATGTTGCAAAAATGGCGGGATTGCCATCTCAGGTACTCCACAGGGCAACTGAGATTTTGCATTATCATCTTGACCAGTCTGATACAATTGGGAGTACACCTCCGCCTTCGGATAATCAGATGTCTCTTTTTGACCAACAGGAGAGTGAACTAAAAAAAGCATTGAGCCAACTGGATATTAATCGGTTAACGCCACTGGAAGCGTTGCGAAAATTAGACGAATTGAAAAGTAATGTTTAAAATAGTAGAAAGTAGCCTGTCTGCCTCGGCGGGAAAGTCGAAGATCCCGTGTTTTGTGCGGGGTAGAAAAAGTTATTAGTTTACAATAAATATTGATGAAGAGAACAAAACAAATTTTGAACCACAAAACCCCAAACCCTCTCAACATGAACACGATAAAAAATAAACTGTGGCGAACCGCATTACTGGCAGGAATGTTTTTTTCGACCGGGATGCAAGCTTCCGGAAATATTACTTGGGTGAAGTACGGATGGCAGGCGTTTCGGAATTCCGGTGATGCGACATCGCTGGCGTTGGGAGGTGCCTTAACCGCCTATTCAAACAGCGCAGCTTCTTTTCTGCATAATCCCGCTCATATTCAAGTTTCGCAGAACCGTCCGTTTGTCTATGCACACCAAAACAGATTTTCCGGTGTTGTCAATAGCGATTTATTTTCAATGAAGTTCAAGCAAGATACACCGCATCCCATTGGATTAACAATCCTCCACGAAGGCATCTCAAATATTTTCGATACGAGAAGCAGCCTGCTTGATTGGGGAGAAGACGGTACTCCCGGTACTGGCGACAGTGGAGAGGGGAACGGCATTTTGGACGAAGGTGAACGATTGGATGCCAATAAATTGAAGCAGTTTAGTCAAAACCAATGGGCATTTAATTTTAATACCGGATGGACGGTCGGGTCAATGCAATTAGGGTTGAGTACGAAAGGACTGGTCCACTTTTTGGGTGAGCATACCGGCAGCGGATTAGGATTTGATGTTGGCATGACTACCGATATGTTTCCCAAAACAAAAATCGGTGTTACCATCTATGATATTTTGACTTCCTGGGTTATTTGGGATAATGGCACAAAAGAAATTACTCCGCCGTCGATGGCGTTAGGTGTTACGCGTGAAGTTGCTTTTTCTTCATTCCCCGTTGGCATTGCAATGATGGCCGATATACTGATGTATTCCGAGGGAAAAACACCGGATGATGATATTCAGCTTGCGAACATTGGCGGGATATTTCGGGTTGGAACTGAGATAACCATCAATAATCAAATAGCCATCCGCATCGGGAGAAATAGAAAAGGAAATGCATCTGCAGGTATTGGAATTCAGTGGGATCAAATCGAAGTAAACTATGCTTATCAAATCAGTCCAATAGATTCCGGTTTAGGGGATAATCATTATTTGTCGTTTTCCATGAACCCAAAATGGCTTTGGGAAACTATCGTAAATAATTTATAGACGGGATTACGGGAAGCCCGTCATTATTTTGTTCTTTTTACCCCAACGCTAAAGCATTGGGTAAGTGGGCTGATATTCTCTAAATCCACACCAAAGTCGGAAGATCTTAATATTTAGACGGTAAATGAAGTACAGAATCAGTTAAGAACTGTACCAACTCGGTTCAATCGGGGTATCCAAAAACCGGATGGATGATCCAGATCCAGGGAAAAATAGACAAATAATGCCTCACCAAGAACATTATTATGAGGAACAAATCCCCAGAAACGTGAGTCTAAACTGTCATCCCGATTATCACCCATCGCCCAATAATAATCCTGCTCGATTGTATAGGATTCAATTTCACGTATTGAGACACCGTCTATCCGAATGTGAGCAAAGTCGTTATCACGAATGGATGATGACCACGGATTAAGTAACTTCCCTTTTGGAAAATAGGGTTCAAAAACTTCACGATCTCCTTTACGGCGGTATAAATCCATTGGGTCGGTCGTTGTAAATTCATAACGGACAGACGTACTTTCAAGTGTGACTTTATGGCCATCCATTAAGATAAGCGGAATAAGGAATCTCCAATCTGTATTTTCATCTATGGTGAAGACATCTCCTTGTTTCGGTACTTGTATAGGTGCAAAATGATCTTTATTTCCGTATTTCCCTAAATAGATGCCCGGTTGCTCTTTTCCTTTCGGATATTCGGAGTATACAAATTTCCCGTTATCAGAGAGAGGATATTCCTCGTCGTTGACATAGAGTTTACGGGCTTTTATTTCAATAGTATCTCCGGGACCTGCCACACATCGTTTGACATATTTATGGTGAGGGTCACGCGGATATCTGAAAATAATGACATCACCCTGAGTTGGTCTTTTAAATTCAGGGAAACGAAAATAGGGGATATAGACTCCAATATCGGTGTATGGGATTCCGATCCAATCCGGAGTTCGGGTTCCGTAGGCTAAGCGAGTTCCGATTAGAAAATCCCCGGTCATGATGGTGTTTTCCATGCTTCCTGTCGGAACAATATATGCTTCAACGATGGTTACCTTTAAGAGTAATGCGATGATAATAATCGTAATCCACGATCGAATCTCTAACAGTATTTTGCGAATTTTACTTGCCAATGGGAATTCCTTTTTGAGTAATCATACGTGGACGGAAGATGAAAGTTTCATTTCTGAAAAGCCTTGTGCCGGGAGAGGGACTCGAACCCTCACTCCATTGCTAGAATCGGTGTTTGAGACCGACGCGTCTACCAGTTCCGCCACCCCGGCATGAATAAGGCTGGCGAAATTACCAGTACACGCCGACGTATGTCAACTACTGAAACAGGAAAGTTCTGAGTTAACCGTTATCTATGACCAGCTATCCGCTATCCGTACGTTCTCTCTTCTTCCTTTTCTCCCTGTCCGGCCTGCCTTGCCGGCAGGAAGTCAATTCACTCCAAAACTCCTACTTCTCACTTCTAACTATTCACTATTCAATATTTTCTGTCTAAGAATTCACATTGTATTTTTCAGTAATTCATGGATAGATTCCATGTATCAAAACAAGAGAGGAATCACATCATGACATATCAAACAATTTCAGAGATGTTTTCACAGTCGGTAAATGCAAACAAAGAAAAGCCGGCATATTTTGAAAAAATAGACGACAAATGGGAACCACTCACCTATGGTGATGTCGAAACACTTGTCGAGCGATTTGCCGCAGGTTTGGCGAGTCTTGGCATTGGTAAAGATGATAAAGTCGCTATCCAATCTGCCAACCGAGTTCGATGGGCGGTCAGTGATTATGCCATTGCCGGGTTAGGGGCTGTCTCAGTTACGGTGTATCCGACGCTCATTCCGGCGCAGATTAAATATATTATTGATAATTCAGACACGACGTATGTGATAACTGAAAATCGCGATCAAACCGGAAAAGTATTATCTTTCATACAGGACTCTCCGAAATTGAATGGCATTATCGCTATGGATAATGAACACAATCCTGAAAATAATATTTTTGGCTTTGACTATATTATGGAGCAAGGCGATCAATATATCAAAGATCAAGGGTTCTCTATTCATGATTCTGCCAAGACGGCAAAACCGGACGACCTGTTAACATTAATCTACACAAGTGGGACGACAGGAAATCCTAAGGGAGTCATGTTAACACATAAAAACCTCATCTCCAATATCCAGTCAGGAAAGAAAGCAATTGATATTGGTCCGGAGGATATTTTTCTGTCTTTCCTCCCACTCAGTCATGTTTTTGAACGGATGACAGGACATTATACCGGTTTCTCTTCCGGTGCAACAACCTATTATGCTGAAGGTGTTGATACCGTTGCTGATAACATGGGTGAAGTTCGACCGACCATAATGGTAGCCGTTCCACGCCTATATGAAAAGATTCATGCGAAGGTATTAGATAAAGTCAGCAAAGATCCGGCGATTCGGCAGAAAATATTCTGGTGGGCGATTGGCACAGGCGAAAAAGCTGCAGAATATTTCACCCGCGGTAAAGAACCGAGTGGCTTTTTGGCATTTAAATTTAAGATTGCAGATAAACTTGTCTTTTCCAAATTAAAAGAAAAAGTTGGCGGAAGATTACGATTCTTTGTTTCAGGAGGGGCACCTCTTTCTGCGGCTGTCGGAAAATTCTTTGCCTCTGCAAACATTCCGATTCTTGAAGGATACGGGCTGACCGAAACCAGTCCTGTCATCACCTGTAATAGGGAAGAACTCTATAAATTCGGTACCGTTGGGTGTCCGATAGATGGTGTTGAAGTAAAAATTGCTGATGATGGTGAAATCCTTTGCAAAGGCGATAATGTCATGATTGGTTACTACAAAAATGACGAGGCTACAAAAGAATCCATAGATGAAGATGGCTGGTTCTATACCGGTGATATTGGGATGTTTGAAGAAGAAGATGGGTATCTCAAAATTACCGACCGTAAGAAAAGTCTTTTGGTTACATCAGGTGGGAAAAATGTTGCACCTGCTCCGATGGAAATTGCATTGACGTCTTCAAAATATATTGAGCAATGTTTGGTCATTGGTGATAAACGTAATTTCATTTCTGCACTGATTGTTCCCTCTTTTGAATGGCTGAATGAATGGGCTACAGAGCAGGGGATAAGTACAGAAGATAGAACCACTTTAATAAAAAATCCTGCTGTATTAGAACTTTTTGATGCTGAGGTTACGCTTGCGATGAACGCATTCTCCCGATATGAACAAGTGAAGAAATTTACTCTTCTTTCCAAAGAATGGACGATTGAGAGCGGAGAAGCAACACCAAAACTTTCTGTGAAAAGAAAGAATGTTCTTAGCAATTATGCTGACGTTATTGACGAGATGTACGCCGGTTAATTTAATAACAAAGACTTAGAATATTATGCGTATTACGGTGCTGGGAACCGGTTCCTGGGGAGGGACCATTGCGCAACACTTGACCGGTTTGGGTCATTCACTTACGGCTTGGAGTAAATTTCCTGAAGAAATTCAAGAGCTAAAAACCACTAGAACTCATCCTTTGGTTACCGGATTGATTTTCTCTGACTCAATTCGATTTACGACAAATCTGCGAGAAGCAACGAAAAATGCAGAAGTTATCGTCATTGCTGTCCCGTCACATATTGTCCGTTCGCTGATGGAGACGTTAGTGGGGGTAGAGATGAATAACCTTCTCTACGTTAATCTTGCAAAAGGCATAGAAAATGATTCCTTAATGACGATGAGTCAAGTTATCAGAGAAGCAGGGAGAATACCTCCTGACCGTATCGTTAGTGTCTACGGACCAAGTCATGCGGAAGAGGTCGCAAAAAGAATGCCGACGACAGTCGTTTCAGCGTGTTTATCATTGGATACAGCTGTGTCGGTACAAAACATATTTTCTTCGGATGTTCTGAGGGTGTACACCAATACGGATATCCTTGGAGTTGAACTTGGCGGATCGTTAAAGAATGTGATTGCCATTGCTGCCGGTATCATTGATGGTATCGGTTTTGGGGATAATACAAAAGCGGCACTTCTGACTCGTGCCATGACCGAAATGACACGGCTTGGAGTAAAAATGGGTGCCGAAGAAAAAACGTTTTCCGGGTTAAGTGGAATTGGTGATTTGATTGTTACTTGTCTTAGTCAACACAGCCGTAATCGTTATGTTGGTGAGGAAATTGGTAGAGGGCGGAAATTGGATGACATTCTTGCCGATATGAAGATGGTTGCAGAAGGAGTGAAATCAGCGAAATCTGTTTGTCAATTGAGAAAGAAGTATGATGTATCCATGCCGATTTCTTCTGCAGTTTACGAGGTTTTATTTGACGGAAAAGATCCGAAACAAGCTGTTACAGAACTCATGACCCGTGATCTGATTAAAGAACACTAGGCATTCGTGTAGAGTTTAAAGATGTAGATTCTTCCTCAATTCGTTCGTCAGAATGAAAAAGGCTGTGTCATTCCGAAATGAGGTACGAATGAGGAATCTACTTAATTTTGTGTTGGGGGTTTAGTTTTATACACTAGGTTTGGGTAAGAGAGTAGAAGAGTAAACGCATAGATGAGTTGACGAGTAAAAGAAGACTGCCTGCCGGCAAGGCAGGCAGGACAGACAGAATGGAGACCGGCACTTTTCTCCATTATTTTTTCATTTAAACCGATTATCGGATTTATGATATTTCATTTTTTTCAACACGTCTTCAGCCCATCCGGTACGTACTGATTCCGGCGAGTCTATGTCGGGGAAAAATGGTTTTATGTCTATCAAAGGTGTTCCGTCAACAATATCGATATTTTCGATATGTAAAATATTATCCTGAATTGACATTAGTTTTACTGTGGACATACCGATGGCATTTGGTCTTCGTGGTGCTCGAGTCGAGAATACGCCGTGCGGTACATTATCCAAAAATGGTATCGGAGTCAAATTGTACCCATCTGATAAGTGAAAGTGATACAATAAAGTGATGTGTGAAAATCTCTCAAGGTCTATTAATCCATCGACAAATTCGGAAAATATCTCCACTTGCCCGCGAGTGCCTTTTGCACCCTCCGGCTGAATGGGCATACCTTCAGGCTTTTTGAATGGAGAGTGTATGATTCCGATGGGTGAAAATTGAATCGTCATATTTATAGTATGTTCCTCATTTCTGCAGTGAAAAAGTTACAATTAGAATAGAAAAATTACTAATGATAATGTGAACTAATCAGGAAGAGTTTTTGCTGAGAAATATCAAGGGGTTCCATAGGTTTATGTGTGCAGGGCGTCGGATAAAATCAGTAAATTTCAACATGAATAAAGAACAATATTACCGGAATCAATTTGATTTTTGGGTTTCGTTGCGAACCCGTTGGGGCGATATGGATGGTTTGCGGCACATAAATCATGCGGCGTATTTGTCATATATGGAAACAGCCAGGTTGGATTTTTATCAATCTATGGGATATGATATGACCCGTTGGGATTTGGAGATAAGCACGATTCTTGCCTCCATGACAATTGATTATTTTTCGCAGGCAACTCACCCCACAGTATTGGATATCGGGCAGCGTATCACCAGAATTGGCAATAAAAGTTTTGATATCTTAACCGTTATTTTTCCCAGGGATGAAGACTTCCCAATTGTGGCTGCGACGTTTACCATCGTAACTTACAATTATAAAAATGAAGAAACCGTATCCGTACCTGACGTGATTAAAAAGTATTACCGTTCCCTATAATAATGCCAGTCTTAGCAACATCAGATCCTATTTCGAGAAAGCTCATTGATCGGTTAGCGTATTCACGAGACGCATCTATTTATAGGATAGTCCCTGAAGGTGTCGCACGGCCAAAGAACGAAAAGGAAGTGGTATCGCTGCTTGGATATGCGCAAAAGGAAAAAACTTCTGTCACCTTTCGAGCGGCAGGGACGTCTTTGTCCGGGCAGTCAGTAACCAATGGAATTATCGCTGAGACCGTTCGTGATTGGAAAAGTATTGAGGTAATAAATAACGGACGCGAAATACGGCTGGAACCGGGAGTGATTGGCGAAGTTGCCAATCGAGTTCTGAGTCCGTATAATGTGAAAATAGGACCTGATCCGGCGTCTATAAAAGCGGCGATGGTTGGAGGAATTATCTCAAATAATGCCTCAGGAATGTGCTGTGGAACGGAACAAAATTCCTATCAGACACTTAAATATATTCGCTTTATTTTGGCAAACGGACGTACCTATGACACGTCAATTCCAGATGACTACAATCGGTTTATCCATAAAGAATCAGTATTGGCAAATGGACTAATACAACTGAAGTCGGAAATAAAAACCAACCAAAAACTGGTAGATAAAATACGACATAAGTATCGTATAAAAAACACATTAGGATATTCACTTAATGCTATACTTGATTGGAAACATCCTCTTGACATTTTTGCTCATTTGCTTGTTGGGTCTGAAGGAACATTGGCATTTGTTTCGAATGTAACGCTGGAAACAGTCCCGGATTCTCCGCATAAAGCAACCGGATTAATCATCTTTGGTTCCATCGATCATGCTTGTGATTCTATCCGGTTTTTGAAAAACCAAAAAGCAGATGCGGTTGAGTTGATGGATTATGCATCGTTGACAACGGCGAAATATTTAAAGAATCCGCCATACACTGTTTCTTCATTAAAAAGTGGTTCAGCGGCATTACTCTGTGAGTTCCAACGAAGTGACGCAGATCAATTGATGGAAATTGTTGCAAACGCAACAAATCACTTTAATCGTAAGGGTGTGGATATTGTCGGCGGATTTCAAACAAATCGAGATGCGCAACAAAAACTGTGGCAAATACGAAAGGGGTTATATCCTGCTGTAGGTTCACTACGAAAAGCCGGTACCAGCGTTATTACAGAGGACATTTGTTTTGATATCGAAAATCTTCCACGAGTTATTAATGATTTACAGAGGTTTTTTCAAAAATGGAACTACGATGATAGTGTCATTTTTGGACATGCAAAAGACGGAAATTTGCATTTTGTAACTTCGATTGATTTAGAGACGGACACCGGTGTGGAGAATTACGACGGACTTATTCAGGATATTGTGGAAATGACTGTCGGAAAGTACGACGGATCTCTGAAAGCGGAACATGGAACAGGGCGGAATATGGCTCCGTTCGTCGAAAAAGAATGGGGAGCGGAATTAACAGAGGTTATGTGGTCGATAAAGCGCTTGGCAGATCCGGAAAATATTTTGAACCCGGGAGTGCTTTTATCGCATGATAAAGATATACATGCGAAAAACCTGAAATCGATGCCAAAAGTAAGCGATAGGATAGATCTCTGTGTTGAATGCGGATTTTGTGAACATGTATGTCCGTCACGGGATTTAACAATGACGCCGCGTCAGCGAATCATTTTAGCAAGAGAAAAATCTGTAGGAACATTGAATGGTGGAGCTGAAAAATCGTTAATCTATTCAACGGAAGAGACCTGTGCGGTGGATAGCCTCTGCGAAACAGCCTGTCCGGTGAATATTGATACTGGTACTTTTGTAAAGGAACTCCGTGAAACGCGGCATTCTTCATCAAATATATCATTATCAAAATGGACGACAAAACATTTTAGTGCTGTCCAGTCGGCATTGCGAATATTCCTCAGAATTATGAGAATAAAAACAAAATTTGTCGGTCACGGTATTTTTGTCAAAATGAGCAAGATTCTTAGCTCTATCACAAATCATTCTACACCAATTTGGAATCGCAATATCCCGAATGCCACTCCGAAAATGAAAATGAGTCTTCCGAAAACGGATCCGGATTATGTTTATTTCACGACGTGCATTAATCGCGTATTTAATGCTGATAAAGAGAAATTAAACTTAGCAGATGTGCTGGAAGAAATCTCTGAAAAATCCGGATTGTCATTGAGCATTCCTCAGGTTATTTCCGATTGTTGCTGCGGAATGCCGTATACATCCAAGGGATATGCCGATGCTGGAAAAGCAATGATAGAAAAAACAATTAACCGATTGTACACTGAAACTGAAGAGGGAAGACTTCCGGTATTGGTAGATACATCGGCTTGTGCATATCAATTTATTACCAATGGAAAATATTTGTCTGGAGAATCGAAAAAACGATATGAATCTCTTATGTTTGTGGATTTGATTCCTTTTTTACAGCGATGTGTGCAATCATCCTCTTTTCCTCCGCTTGACAGAAAAATCGTACTACATCCAACCTGTTCAAATACAAAAATGGAGTTGGTGGACGATTTAAAATCCTTGGCAGAAATTTGTGCATCAGAAGTGATATTGCCGGAAGAATATGGATGCTGCGGGTTTGCCGGTGATCGCGGATTGCTCTTTCCTGAACTTACTGAAACTGCGTCAAAACATGAAGCCAATGCTGTAAAAAAAGTAAAATTCGGTGCCACCGGATGTTCCACAAGCCGAACCTGCGAAATCGGAATGATGAGTGCAACAGGACTTACTTACGAATCCATCGCAATTTTAATCAGAGATTATCTGCGGCAGAAATAACCCTGCAATCAACCAGAAATATCATTAAATTAGTGAGAAGGAATCGGACGAAATTTATTGAAAGGAGCCATATCATGAACAAAAAACACATAACTCTTTTAATAATCACATGCGTATTGGTATTTGCGCAGACCGTGTTTGCGAGTCCAATTGCACGGATTGTCAAAGCTAACGGGGACGTTTTTCTTAAACGATTGGGAGAACAAACCTACAGCGAAACCGCAACTCCCGGAATCGGAATTAACAACGGTGACGGAATTAAAGTGGGGTCTGAAAGTTTTGCAGTAGTTATTTTTCTGGATGATCGGTCTGTTGTAAAAGTGAAAGAAAAAACACAATTCCAATTCATGGATACACAAAATACACGCAATCTGAATATAGAAGTGGGGACCATCCTCAACGATGTAAAGAAAAGTCAACAGAAAAGAACGTATCGCGTAGAGACACCGGTGTCGGTGGCATCTGTGAAAGGCACACAATTTACGGCGGTGGTTGATCCGTCAGGGATTGATCAGTTTTATGGAACCGAAGGATTGGTGGAAGTTTTTAACCTCATCAGCGGGCAAACAGCGATGCTGTCTGCCGGACAAAAAGTGATTTCCAATGCAATGGGGAATTTGATGATGGTACCGGCAAATCCTAATGAATATCCGGAAGACCCGGACTCTGAAGAGACGGAAGAAACAGAGTCTGAAGAAGCAACGGAAGAAGAGGAAACTGAAGAGGAAACACCGGAGGAAACAGAGTCCACAGAAGAAGCCATAGATGAGACGCCCGGAGAAGGTGAAGATCAAGCGGAAGAAACGCCCACCGAAGAGCCCGGACCTCCTCAGGAAAATGAATTACCGCCGGTTGAAGAGGTTGAAGAACCCCAGCCGCAAGCACCAAAACCATTTGGAATGGGACTGGGAATTGGATCTGTAACGATTGACGGAGCTCTCTATAATCAATTGGCTTTTCGCCCGGAGTTAAGTTTCGGCAAACTTGGATTAGGACTGGATTTGGTATTTTATATTGATAATGAAGGTAATTTTTGGAACGATCCTTGGAATTTCAAAGAAGAACCGGGATTGGTTTTAGATAAAATTCTGTTTATTCAGTGGGGAGAAAAAACTGATTCATTTTGGTTCAAGTGGGGTTCGCTGGAGAATGTAACCCTTGGGTACGGCGGCTTAGTCAGCGGTTATTCCAATATGATGGAATTTCCATCTATCCGTCGAGTGGGAATCAATACTGGATTTTCAGTTGGTCCAATCATGGGTGAAGTGTTTATGGCGAATATCAAGGATTTCGTACGCGGCGGTACGTTGCTTGGATTTAGAAGTACATACAAAGTTTCGAAGGCCTTCCCGCTCACGATCGGAGTCAATTTGGTTGCGGATATGAATCAGTTCTCAGGGATGAAGGACAAAGATGAGGACAGTTATCCAGATATCTTTGACGATTTTCCTGATGACAAAACCATCTGGAACGACACGGATGGAGACGGGACTCCTGACCCGCATGATGGTTTAGCCGAAAATGAATGGGATATTGATGCTGATGGGGATAATAATCTTGATGAGCATGCAGGTGGAACAGATATTCCGGAGTTAAAAGGAACGCCATTTAGTATTGAAGATAACAAGGGTGTTGCCACAGGATTAGCTATTGATATTGGTTATCCGGTCTTTTCGAACAAAATGGTGAGTTTGTCGGTATTCTCTGAAATGAATATGTTATCATTTCCTGAGGTTGAGTCCATTGGCCGTCTGGAACGCAAAGGTACAGGAATTACTGTTCCCGGAATTCGGGCAACAATCTTAAAGATGTTCCATCTCAGTTTAGAATATCGACTTAAACAAGATTACTATATTCCGCAATTTTTTGATCAGGGATATGATTTGAATCGAGTGGTAGCTGTCTATAATACTGAAAGTGAGGATGCGCAGATATATACGAAAGATATGCTAATTTTTGAAGATCCTTCTGCTGCCGTGAATACCAGTGGCTGGTTTGGGTCTGCATCCATGAACGTGTTGAATCTGGTAAATTTTGCCGCATCGTATGCGAATATGGTTGCGGAGGAGGTCACCTATCGGAGTTTCTTTGCGCAGATAAATCTCAATACCGATAATATTCCAAAGCTGAGTGTCGCATCAGCATATTATCAGCGGAATAATGATGAAAATCCATTTGATTTTGAGAATCCATCCGAAAACACCGTCTTAGGGTATCGCGTCGGTTACGAAATTGGAGACGGCGTTAGTTTGATTTGGGATTATCGTCAATATTACAGAGATGTAGGCAACGGATTAGAACCGGTGAAACAAACGTCGATCGAAACGGCATTCACCTTTTAATA
>JACNKV010000097.1:22341-38733 GCA_014381855.1 Fidelibacterota bacterium
TTTAATAAATAACAACATGGTGATTTAACATTAAAAAGGCAGTTATGAAAATATCAATCGAATATTGCAATATGTGAAATTATTTGCCAAGAGCTGCCAGGATGGCGGCTGAGCTTCTTGAAAAATATGGTGGTAAAATCACTGAAATGACCCTCATCCCCTCGGGTGGAGGCGTATACGAAGTCATGAAAAATGATCAGCTGATTTTCTCAAAAATATCGTTGGGTAGATTCCCTGAATTACAAGAAATCATTGATCTTATTGAAAAAAACTAACATTATTTTCATACTGATTTTATCCGTATCTGTCGGATTTTCTCAGAAGGGAGAGATTGTCTCCGTCAGCGATAAAGTGGGGACAGTGATTGACGCAGAAGAGAATCAGTTCTACGGACTTTTTCCGGATATTACAGGGTTCGAAAGCGCGCAGTTTTACGAAGTTGACGGGAAACATTACGTCGCCAGAATTGTTATAGTGGAATATTCTCGTCGAAAAATCATTCGAAAAAAATACAGTTCACGTGAATATTTTGAGATGCAAATTAAGATGGATAGCCAGCCGATTTTGAGTGATGAGGATCGTCAAAACATCGGGGTAAATCTATTCTTCTTACATACGGAAAAGATACTTAATGATATCCCTATGGGTGCGTCAGTTAGCGTTCTTCAACGAAGTGGGAAAAAAATTAAGGGGGAACTAATCTCTTATGAGGAGAATGCATTGAATTTACAGACGCTGTGGGGGTTAACCAAAATTTCAGTTTGGGAATTGGAAAAAGTGTCTTATCGTGAAACAATCATGGAGAGACCGTCATGGATACCGATAGTATTTGGGTTCACTGCCGTTGCAGGATTTTCGATTGCAGAAGTGTGGAATCGCCAACAAACACCCAGAGCAGAGATGAGATGGTTTAACCGAATTGCCGGTGCCGTCGCCGGATCATTCATTGCCCCAAGTTTGTACAAAGTTGTTAATGTGACAACCAGTCCGAAAACGACATTCACATTGACGGATTTCGAATAATATTAAGAGAAAGAAACCGGGAGGAATTATGCCTGAGAACAAAAAGCACATTGAATTAGATCCGCATAAAGAGTATCTTAAAGAAAAATTTGATGAACTGATTGACATCGTCGGTGAGGGATATGGAAAACCCCTGCAGGATGAACTTATCTGGCGGCTGGAAAAGACTGTAAAAAACTTCCATGTCGAAGTGACGGACTTAATCACAACATTAAAAGAGCAGTCAAAATTGCGGGAAGATAAGTTGAAAAATCTTTTTCATGCGGATGCAGAGTCTACATCTGCCGCATCAACATCGGAATCTCAAGCTGAATTGAGTGATTGGGAGAAAAAATTGGAAGAACGTGAAAAGTCCAAGAAAAAAAGTTCGCCAAAAATATCGAAAAAGACAGAGAAGAAAAAGAAAGGGATGTTTGGTCGTAAAAAATCGTGAAACAAAAATTGAGGAAAAAACGGATTGTTTTCCGTTTTTTATTGTGTTTCGTAATGTCGGGTGTTGCGTATCCGCAAGTTCATACTCACTTTACAGAACATACGGATTTCAAAAAGCGGGTGTATCATTTTACAAAAGTAGAGTTTATTACCGAAGAGGGTGAATTCAACGAAGCAATTTGCACATTGCCGATTCCGGACTTGAAAGAGGATAATCCGCCGTATGTGGCTATATATTATAAACGGGAAAATTCTGAGTGGTTTACAGAATCTTTATACAGAAAACGTGTTAGATTTAGTTTCAGAGATGAAGTTCTTAGACTGGATCGTACAAACTTTTGGGACTGGTTTGAATTAGAGGAGATTAAAATTGTGGTGATTTACTAAACGCTAATTTTAGGAGAATAAAATGAGACAAACATTATCAATATTTTTCATGATATCAGCAATATTCGCTCAAACACCAAGGGCAGATGAGCCAACATGTTCAAAACTGAAAACCATGCGTTCAATGATTGAATCGCCAAGAACCGTCACGCGAAATCAATTGGATTATGATGTAATATACTACGATCTTGATTTAGTGATTAATCCTGAAGATGAAACCGTTTCCGGAACAGTCGGTGTAAGGTTTGAGCCGTTAACAAACGGGCTGATGTTAATTGAATTGGATTTATACGACGGATTAACCGTGTCTGAAGTAACGGATATTGGCGGGGTAAACCTGGAGTTTTCGCATACGTCAAATGATATATTGACGGTAAATCTTCCGGTTGCAGTAAATGTAGGGGAAGTGTATGAAGTCATCGTTCATTATTACGGAAGTCCGGGTAGCTCCGGTTTTGGGTCATTTGGATTTGACACACATTTGGAAAATGGAGTTTACTATGATATGATTTGGAGTTTGAGCGAGCCCTATGGTGCCAGAAACTGGTGGCCCTGTAAAGATACGCCCATCGACAAAGCCGACTCTGTGGATATCTCCATTCGCGTTCCTGAAAATCTCATCGTTGCTTCGAATGGATTATTGGTGGACGAGGTCAATCAATTTGGGTGGACAACCTATCACTGGGAGGAGCGATATCCGATTGTGACGTATCTCATTTCGGTGGCGATTTATCCGTACACAATTTATTATGATTGGTTTGTCTACGGAGAAAATGATTCGATGCGGCTGGATTATTATGTTTATGATGATCTGCCGGATAATTACACACTGACCAAAGATATGATCACCGAATTTTCAGAGCGGTTTGGGCTTTATCCTTTCATAGATGAAAAATACGGTCACGCAGATTTTGTGTGGGGCGGCGGGATGGAACACCAAACCATGACCAGTATGGGTGGGTCTTCTCAATATTTAATCTCCCATGAATTGGCACATCAATGGTGGGGAGATATGGTCACTTGTGCAAATTTTCATCATATATGGCTAAACGAGGGATTCGCCACATACAGTCAGGCAATGTGGTGGGAATTACGTCCGGGTGGAGATATTGATGATTTACACTCCCAAATGGCCGGCAAATCCTATTGGGGTGGTGGGACGATCTATGTCACTGATACAACAAATGTCGGTACGATCTTTAACGGAAATCTATCGTATAATAAGGCATCGTGGATTTTGCACATGCTTCGGCACATCGTAGGAGATGAAGCCTTCTTTGCAGGATTACGAGTGTATGGAGATCAGTATCGTTTTCAATCAACCGTGACTGAACAATTTCGTGATGTGATGGAAGAAGTATCGGGGATAGAGTTGGACGCATTTTTCCAGCGGTGGATTTACGGTCAGTATTATCCAAAATATCGCTCAACTCCAATTTGGACAGACTTAGGCAATAACACAAGTCTGGTTCAAGTTACAATCCATCAGTATCAATCCAGTGAGCTATTTCAAATGCCAATTGATGTTGAAATTCAAACGACGGAAGGATGGTTTACTTTCGTTGCAGATATTACAGAACAGGATCAGGTGTTTGATTTTATTGTAGATGGCACACCGACGCAAGTTAGTCTTGATCCGGATCATTGGATTTTGAGAAATGTGCAGAATGAAAATTTAACTCCTGTAACTGCGTTTGAATATTCTACAGGATGGAATATGGTTGGTCTGCCACTTTCGGTCAGCGATTCAAATTATTTGACGCTGTTTCCTGATGCGATCGAAGGTACGCTTTACCAATTTGAAAATGGGGAATATGTTGAGCAGGAGAATCTTCAACCGGGAGTTGGCTATTGGCTTCGAAATTCTGCAGATGGGGTTTTAATTTTTCAGGGAGAATCCATCACCGAATTAACTTTGGATATCGCAGAAGGCTGGAATTTAATCACAGGAATATCAGCGGTGATAAATGTTGATGATATCGATGATCCCGGTGGGATAATTGTACCAAATGGTATTTTTGGGTATGAGGGCGGTTATAATTCTGCTGAAACACTTGAGCCCGGTGAAGCATATTGGCTACGGGCATCATCTTCAGGCT
This sequence comes from Fidelibacterota bacterium, assembly GCA_014381855.1. GTDB lineage: Bacteria > Fidelibacterota > Marinisomatia > Marinisomatales > JACNKV01 > JACNKV01. The sequence continues at coordinate 26,283 of JACNKV010000097.1, forward strand.
CAATTACGATAATAATAAACCGGTAAGCGGCCAATCCGTTCAATGGTAAATAGATTTACCGTTCTATATTTATCACCATTAATCATGTTTTTGGGGTGTACGCCAATTACACCTTTAGTTATAGAAGAATATGCCGGAAACCAAAAAAAGACAGTAGAACTTGTCAAGATTAAATCTGTCGGAGATCACACAGATACAACACGAGTGGAAGTTCAGCAGTATTATTCAAATGGTATTTTAGCGTATTCAATGAAATACGATTTAGAAAAACCTCACGGAAAACACAGTGTTTGGCATCCCAACGGAAATATAAAATTAACCGGAAAGTATAAAAACGGATTACGGACTGGAAAGTGGCAGTATTTTGATTCCCACGGACGAATAGATTCCGTCCGACAATTTGTTCAAGACAAACCGGACGGTAAGTATTTTCAATTCGATAATGACGGTAAGAAAATTGTAAAAGGTATTTACGATTATGGAAAAAAACAAGGGAAATGGATTTGGACAGGAACAGATGGCGTGAAGGATTCAGTTCGTACATTTTATGCGGATAAATTAAATGGCATTACTATTGATTATTATAAGAATGGGTCATTGAAAAAGAAAGCAGAATACATACTGGATAATTTAAATGGTGATTATTGTGAATATACGGAAGCCGGAGAAAAATCAGTTGAAGGAGAGTATCGGAATTCTGTGCCAAACGGACAATGGACATGGTGGAAAGATGGAGAAAAAACACGCTCCATTGGTTTTTCAGACGGTATTAAAGACGGAAAACTTATTGTTTGGGAATCAAGAAAAAGAGTAAAGATAAAAGGTGAATTTCTAAAAGATCGCAAACATGGAATGTGGAGGTGGTGGAATCACGCCGGAAAATTAGATTCCCTGAGGACATTTCACGACGATTTATTAGATGGTGTCGCGGAAAATTATCTATATGATTCCTCTCCTATGTTAAACAATCTGAGGAATTTTTTCATTATCCATTTCGATATGGTTATTTTCAACGAGAAAACTGGATTGTCCAAACGTAGTTTTTTTAAAGATGATATTTTAGATGGAGAGGTGATTGAGTTGTATCCGAATGGGATGAAGAAAAATCACGCTGTTTATTTAAATGGTTTGCTTCATGGTGTACTATCAGAATGGTACTCAAGCGGGAATAAAAAATCTTTGTATAATTTGGATAAAGGAATAAAAAACGGAAAGTATTCGCTATGGTACTCTGACGGTACAATGATGGAAAAAGGAAGCTATATTAGCGGAAAATACAGTGGAAAAATTCAACGATGGTACTCCACCGGAATAAAATCTTCAGAATCAATCTTCCAAGATGGGGTACAGCATGGAATTATGCGGGTATTCAATCCGTCGGAAATTCAGAGAAAAGAAGTATTTTATATAAAAGGCCATTCGATTTGTTCCTTTGGATATCACCCAAATTCACAACTGAAAGAATTCAGATATTTTCAGGAGGATAAAATAAAATGGTCATTCCAATGGGATAAATATGGAGCGGTAAAGTATCCAAAAGGGAGTTCACTGTTATTGTCAATGAAAGATGAATATTATTTATCCGGGAATCCCAAACGGAAAACAACCTTTAAAAATGGGATTCGCCACGGATTGGATATTCAATATTACGAAAACCGCGACATTAAATATTTGTCAATTTATCGGGACGGTGACAAAATTATTGAACGAAAATACATTCAGGGAGAATTTTATTCCGTGGATCGGATATTTAAAGATGGAAAAGAAATAATCTTTACCGAGCAATAACTTCTTTCCCTTAGAAAAAAATGTGTAACTTGGAGACATGATGAATAGTAAAATAATTTCAATGATGTGGATGTGGGTACCTCCGATTCTCACGATAGTTTTAGGAATATTTATTGGTTGGTTGGTAAAACGAATAATCCATAAGCGATTGACTAAATTCGCCAAAAAGACGAAATGGAAAGGTGATGATATATTTCTGTCTGCGATAGAATCTCACATTATTTTATGGTTCTTTTTGGCCTCCTTATACTTGGTCAGTAATCAAATACAGTTTGGTGAGCCCCTTGGGCAGTATTTGGGGAAGCTGGCATTTTCGGCGTTGGTCTTATCCGTCACGTTTGCGACATCACGACTACTGACAGGGATGTTAGACCTGTGGGCAGACGGACAGTCAGGGAGTTTTCCATCGACAAAAATATTTACCAATTTAATTCGTATTACCGTAATTACCATTGGTGTTTTGACATTACTGCAGTCATTGGATGTTTCTGTGACGTCCTTCTTAACTGCCTTAGGTGTAGGAGGTTTGGCGATATCTCTGGCATTAAAAGATACCTTAGCAGATTTATTTAGCGGTCTGCATATTTTACTCAGCCAAAAAGTAAAACCGGGAGATTTTATCCAGCTGGATAGCGGAGAAATGGGGTATGTTTCCAACATCACCTGGCGGAATACTACTCTAATTGAACGAACAAATAATATTGTTTCTATACCAAATTCCAGATTATCAACGGCAATTATCCGCAATTACGATACGAGAGAATCATCGTTCAGAGTTACCGTCCCTGTGGGAGTCGCTTACGATAGTGACTTGGATCATGTTGAGCGAGTGACGAAAGAAATTGCGATGGGCGTCGTCAGAGATGTCGATGGTGCTGTTGAAGATGATGAACCGATTGTTCGATTCCAGGCGTTTGCGGATTCCAGTATCAACTTTATGGTGTATTTCCAAGGGAAGGCTTATGGCGATCATCATCCGATAATTCATGAGTTTGTGAAGCGCCTTCATAAACGTTTTGATGAAGAAAACATAGAAATTCCATTTCCGATACGCACTATTGTTCAGAAGGAGGAAAAATGAAAACGTGGATCATCATCGGGGCTATTTTAGCAGGGATGGCTGTTGCAATGGGCGCATTTGGAGCTCACGGACTAAAATCCCGCATCTCCCCGGAAGATTTAACCATCTATGAAACGGCTGTGCAGTATCATATGATTCATGCGATTGCACTGTTAATCATAGGATTGATGGGTGTGTATTTTTCCCAGGATGTCATTTCCTTACCGGCATTGCTTATTTTTTCAGGAATTATTTTATTTTCCGGCAGCCTTTATTTGCTTGTACTTACAGATACACGTTGGCTGGGAGCAATTACTCCGATTGGAGGTGTCGCATTTGTTGCAGGATGGGGAATGTTGGCGTATAAACTATGGAAGTATATCCCAAAATGAAATTACTGGTTAAAGCACATTCATTAGAAGTAAAAACCCTGTATGAGGATCATGGTCATTTTCACGATGGTGATGCAGGATTAGATTTATTTGTCATTTTTTTACAAACCATCGAGGCCGGTGAGACAGCCTTCCTGCATTTGCAGATATCGTGTGAAAATTTGGATAATAAACCATATTTGCTCATGCCGCGATCAAGCATATCAAAGACACCTCTCAGATTAAGTAATTCGATTGGACTGATTGATGCCGGTTATCGCGGAGAAATCATTGCCGCCGTCGATAATATCAAGGATGATCCGTACACGGTAGAAGCAGGTCAGCGTCTTTTTCAGCTTGTTGCCATGGATGGATCTCCTGTTCACTATAAACTGGTCGATAAATTATCTGATACATCCAGAGGTGCCGGCGGATTTGGTAGTACCGGAGCGTGAAAAGCAATTTAGAGTTTAGAATTTACAATTCCCCTATTGTGGATTATAAGAGCCAAGAACCTAGTGTCGTGTCAAGTGTGTAGTGTGTAAATATCACGTGTATTGTTTGTCAGTAACAAGGCTAATGTTTTATTCATAGCCGTAAGATATTCAACAAAGATAATGATAAAAATAACCAAACTTGGTTGCGTCAATACAGACTTGACACGACACTAGTGCATAAAGCTGAACCCCCAACACAAAATTAAGTAGATTCCTTATTCGTACCTCATTCCGGAATGACACAGTCTTTTTGTCATTCTGACGAACGAAGTGAGGAAAAATCTACATCTTTAAACTCTATACTAGCGTACAGCATCACAAAACTATACAAAACACTTTTTCCTAATCTATATCTGTGTAACCAAAATCGATGTTAGCACTCTAAGATAGAGAGTGCTAATACTTGTTGTATTTCAAACAGACATTTGAGTAAATTTCGTGCTCCAAAATGGAGAAATACATAACTAAACAAAATAAATACATGGAGAAAAATATGAGTTTAAAAATGAAACCATTAGCAGATCGCGTAGTTGTAGAATCTGCAGCTGCTGATGATGTGTCTAAAGGTGGAATTATTCTGCCTGATACTGCTCAGGAAAAACCACAGCAAGGTACAGTGGTTGCTGTTGGTCCCGGTAAAATCAGTGACGCAGGAAGTGTCATTGGTATGAGTGTGGAGGTTGGAGATTTAGTTCTATACGGAAAATATTCCGGAACGGATGTTGAAATCGATGGCAACGAGTACATGATAATGCGCGAAAGCGATATTTTAGCAATTTTATAAATAAGGAGAAGTAGAACATGGCAAAAGACATTACTTACAGCCTTGAAGCCCGGGGAAAATTAAAAACCGGTGTGGATAAGCTGGCGAATGCAGTAAAGATAACCTTAGGTCCAAAAGGACGAAATGTGGTTATTGAAAAGAAATTTGGTGCACCGACAATTACAAAAGACGGTGTTACCGTTGCAAAAGAAATTGAATTGGAAGACAGCCTCGAAAATGTAGGTGCGCAGATGGTTCGTGAAGTGGCTTCTAAGACATCTGATGTCGCCGGAGACGGAACCACGACAGCAACGGTATTGGCACAGGCTATTATTTCTGAAGGAGTGAAAAATGTGACTGCCGGAGCAAACCCAATGTCCATTAAACGTGGAATTGATGCGGCAAAAACGGCTGTAATTGCTCATATTAAAACTCAGGCGAAAGATCTTCCGGATACTAATCAGATTGCTCAAGTTGCAACTATCTCTGCCAATCATGATAAAGAAATTGGAGATAAAATTGCCGAAGCTATGGATAAAGTCGGAAAAGATGGTGTTATTACCGTAGAAGAAAGTAAAACAGCTGAAACGTATCTCGACTTTGTTGAAGGTATGCAGTTCGACCGTGGTTATCTCTCACCTTATTTTGTAACAAACTCTGAATCTATGGAAGCCGAATTGGAAGATCCGTATATTTTGATTCATGACAAGAAAATAAGCAACATGAAAGACCTTCTTCCCATTTTGGAAAAGGTGGTGCAGGCAGGCCGCTCTGTGATGATTATCGCTGAAGATGTTGATGGTGAAGCACTTGCAACCTTGGTAGTGAACAAATTACGCGGGACATTTAAAGTCCTTGCTATTAAAGCTCCCGGATTTGGTGATCGTCGGAAAGCAATGCTGGAAGATATCGCTGTTTTGACCGGTGCTACCGTTATTTCTGAAGAACAAGGTTATAAACTAGATAATACAACTTTGGACTATCTTGGTACGTGTAAACGCGTTGTATCTGACAAAGATAATACGACGATTGTTGGCGGATCCGGTGAATTAGCTAATATCAAAGCTCGAATCAATGAAATTAAAGTTCAAATCGATAAAACGACTTCGGATTACGATCGTGAAAAACTGCAAGAACGCTTAGCAAAACTTTCAGGCGGCGTCGCAGTTCTTTACGCCGGAGCTGCAACAGAAGTGGAAATGAAAGAAAAGAAAGCCAGAGTAGAGGATGCCCTCCATGCGACGCGTGCAGCTGTGGAAGAAGGAATTATTCCAGGCGGTGGTGTAGCTCTGCTTAGAGCGGTAGAATCGTTAGATAACCTGAATATTTCTGATAACCAAGCGGTTGGTGTGAAAATCATGAGGCGTGCACTCGAAGAACCAATTCGGCAGATTGTTGCCAATGCAGGTCAGGAACCTTCAATCATTGTACAGAAAGTCCGTGAAGAGAAGGATGACTTTGGATTCGATGCCCGGAATGAAAAATATGTACACATGTTTGAATCCGGTATCATTGATCCGGCGAAAGTCGCTCGAATTGCCGTGGAAAATGCCGCATCTATTGCTGGTCTTCTTTTGACAACGGAAGCTGCTATTACTGATATTCCTGAAAAAGACCCGCCAATGCCGGCGATGCCGGACCCCGGAATGGGTGGAATGGGCGGAATGATGTAACTGACTTTTTTACTTAGTCTCTAAAAGTCCTGTCAGCAATCGCTTGGCAGGGCTTTTTTTTATCGCAAACTTTCTTAGAAACGTTTTAACTTGTAACAACGCTTATTGATTGATATGAATAAAAATACAGTCTATATTGCTTTTCAAAAAAATCCGTTGGTGTGGATTGTTACCGCATTTATCGGCGGGATATTTATCTCACGAATTTTCATGTATCCGCTCATCCCGATTATCGGGAGTTTAATTCTGCTTCTTTTATTATTTATCACAAATAAAAACCATCATTTTCTTATGGGTCTTTTACTAACAATTTTTATGCTGGGTTGGGGATGGTCATCCTACAGACAAATACTCACGCATAGAACCCTTTCTGAAATTGAAAACTATCATGAAAAAGACGTACTTTTTACAGGGATTGCCCATAACATAAAACAGAGTCAATACGGGTATAGATGGCTCGTCGAAAATCTAGATCTGCGATCGAATAGTTCCTTCACAGAAGCTGACTTTCAGGTGTTTTTTTATAGTAAGGAGAAATATCACGCTAACGTAGGTGATACGATCTTAGTTACGGGCGTATTTTCAAAATTCTTACCAATCCGAAATCCCGGAGATTTTGACTTCCGTACGTGGGCACACCGACAAGGCATCTATGGAAAGCTAATCCAGAAAAAAGGTTCAGTTGTTAGTATTACATCGTCTAATCAAGCTACATGGCTTTCAATATTGGAAAAAATTCGTGCAGGGATTCGAGCACAATTCCAACGGTCGACCGAAGGAAAAACTCCGGGAATGCTTTCTGCGCTAATCCTTGGTGATAAATCAGATGTCGATCCCGAATTAAAATCCTCTTTTGTGGAAACAGGGGTGATTCATGTTCTTGCTGTCTCCGGTCTCCATGTGGGATACATTCTCATGATTCTCTTAATCCTCACGTCAATGACGAGTGTACCTTGGGGATGGAATCGAATCATCATTATCATCGGACTTGCAGGATTTGTGATATTGACCGGTGGAAAGCCAAGTGTTGTTCGAGCGTCCATTATGGCGGCACTTTATGTGATAGCTCCTGTCGTAAACCGTTCACGAAGCACATGGAATATTATCGCCGCATCTGCGTTAATCATGTTGATTTGGAATCCGATGAGTATATTTGACTTAGGTTTCCAGTTAAGCTATTCTGCTGTCATTTCTATTGTGTATTTCTACCAACTGTTTGAGCGAACTCTTCCTAAAAAACTCCAGCCAAAAAATATTCAAAATAATGTGCTCAAGAATATTTGGAGTCTGTTACTAGTCTCAGCGTCTGCTCAGATTGGTACGCTACCCTTAACCATTCTCTATTTTCATAGAATCCCGATTATTTCCTTGTTTGCAAATATCATCATTGTACCATTAATTGGAGTCCTTGTTGCGCTTGGGATTCTTATTCTCACCATCGGATGGATTCCCTATCTCGGGTATTTGTTCGGACAATCAGCATGGATTGTTACACAGCTCATTGATATTTCTGCAACCGTATTTAGTTCTGTCCCGTTTGCTTCCATTGATATGCCGATGATGTCTGTCAGTTTGTTTTGGTATTACGGACTTGGCGTGGGGATATTTATCCTGTTATTAAATAAAAAGAAGTCTAAGGCAGCGTTGTTAACCGGTGTACTGGTTTTGTGCGTGATTTGGGCTTGGGCATTCAAAGATGAAGGTACGGATGTTATATTTTTAGACGTTGGGCAGGGAGATGCTGCCATCATCATGTTTGAAGATGGACGAAATATGCTCATCGATGCCGGACAACGAAACAGACGAGGAGATTATGGAGAGAAAGTGGTCGTTCCTGTCGCGAGGAGACTTGGGATTGATCGGTTTAACTGGGTGGTGTGGAGTCATCCGCACAACGATCATATAGGTGGAATGATTACGGTGCTGGAAGAAATCACTGTGGATACGGTTTGGGATACCTATGCAGAATACGGATCGTGGACGTACAATCATCTGTTGGAAATCGTTGAGGAAAAAGAAATTGAATATCACCAGCCGCATCGTGGAGATGTTATTCAACTTGATAATCAATCTTATATTCAAATATTCTCCCCGGATTCTGCGTGGTGCAGGGATGTTCACAACGTCAACAATATGAGTATCGTGATGAGGATTGTTGTACGGAACACCTCATTTCTGTTTACGGGTGATATGGAGCATGAAGGGGATGTACTTCTTGTTCCGTTAAAAGACTATATAAAATCTGATGTTTTGAAAGTTGGTCATCATGGCTCTATCACAAGCTCGACAGAAGAAGACATACAAATAATTCAACCGAAAATCGCTGTGATTTCGGTCGGTTATAGAAATAAATTCAACCATCCATCCGATGTGGTTTTGGAGCGGTTAGAGAACGCGGGGACAACTATTTATAGGACTGACGAGCACGGAGCGGTTTGGCTTCGGACAAATGGAATACAAATTAAAGAAGTACAATGGCGATAATTGCAGGTGTAGATGAAGCAGGGAGAGGTCCCTTAGCAGGACCTGTGGTAGCTTCTGCGGTGGTTTTACCGGAGGATCATCCTATCGAAGGATTAAGAGATTCAAAAAAGCTCACACCCAAAAAGCGAGAAATATTGTATGGAAAAATATACGAATTTGCAACAGCTATCGGTGTCGGTGTCGTTGATGAAAAAGAAATCGATCGCACAAATATTCTGAAAGCGACGCATAAAGCGATGCAAATGGCGCTTGGCAGACTTGGTGTTCTTCCGGAGAAAGCATTGGTTGACGGATATGCACTACCGAATCAGGTGATTCCAAATGAAGGAATTATCGGTGGTGATGATAAAGTAGATTCCATAAGAGCCGCTTCCATCATCGCAAAAGTAACACGAGACAGAATGATGGAACACTATGATATTATTTTCCCGGAGTATGGGTTTGCCAAACACAAAGGATATGGAACAAAAACACATATTGAATCCTTGAATGAATGGAAGGCATCCCCGATTCATCGAAGAACTTTTCGCCCTGTAATGGACTATATGCCGACATTGGGTTGGTACCGGAAACACCGACGCGTGGGAATGCTGGGTGAACAATTGGCAGCATTATTTTTGTTTAATAACGGTCATGTAATTCGGGCGATGAATGTGCGTTGTCAGCCATACGGGGAAATAGACATTATTTCTGAGGAAAATGACACGCTGATATTTACGGAAGTAAAAACCATTTCAAAAAAATCATTGGGCACACCGGAAGAAAAAATTGATGAATTAAAACTAAGTAAATTGGAAAATGCTATCGAAATGTATATGGTTGAAAATGAAGTAAAATCAGATGTCCGGTTAGATGCAATCACGGTTACACTTGGAAAAGGGAAACCAATTATCAAACATTACAAAGGTGTGGAGTTGGATTGAACGTTAGGGGTTTGTCGTTAGGTGTTAAACGGATTTCAGTCCTTCCAAGCTCCATCGGTTCAGCGACAAGTACCAACTAATGTCCATTATTTTAATCTTAAATCGAAAATTATAAATTTAAAATCATAATAAACCTTATGGTAAAGCCACGAAAAAACCGTATTTTTCACACTAAAATCGAGTAATATTATGACAAAATCCTCATCAAATCGTACCTTAATTAATGTTGTCGGAATTCCGGCGATTCTTTCTCTCATTTGGGCGGGAGGCGTTTTCTTTGCCGTCCTCATCACCATTGCCATGCTTTACGCGATACGGGAATTCTATTCCATGAACCGTAAGCACGATACGTCACCAACAATCTGGATTGGATGGTTAGCTACACTCATTATCGGACATCTATATTTTTATCAACCTGAAATTAGTGCGGTCGATTTAATCTCCGGAGTCATTTTGTTTGTCATGTTCGCACTGTTGGTTGAATTGTTTAAAAATAAACCGAATCCTACTTGGAATGTCGGAGTCACCCTGATGGGTATATTATACGTTCCGGTTTTACTTGGAACGCTCATCGCGATTCGGGAAATGTCCATCATCAATGGTCTTAATATGACGTTCGGTATTATTATCTCAATTTGGATGTGTGATTCGGTGGCATATTTCACCGGTAAGAAATGGGGAACCATAAAAATATTTGAACGAGTGAGTCCCAAAAAATCTATCGTGGGAAGTGTCTCAGGATTTTTGGGATCGTTTGCTGTGTTTATCATCATGAAAGAAACAGGATATTTGGGTGAGGTGTTTTCATGGTGGGATGTTATCGCATTTACCGTCATCACGGGTGGTTTTAGTCAATTGGGAGATTTCACGGAATCTCTGTTCAAGCGTGATGCCGGAGTCAAAGATTCAGGGACGATACTTCGTGGACACGGAGGAGTCTTGGACAGATTTGATTCACTCATTTTTGCCAGCCCGTTAGCCTATATTTATTTGAATCTAATTTACTGATTTACAGGAAATATTCATGCAATTAAGATCAATCCTTGCCACGGATTGTGGCAGTACTACCACTAAAGCCATTCTCATTGAATTAATTGACGGCGAATACCGATTACGTTTTCGTGGCGAAGCTCCGACAACGGTTGAAGCTCCTTTCGAGGATGTAACCAAAGGTGTGTTGAATGCCGTTGGTGAAGTCGAAGAGCTTTCCGGTCGCAAATTACTGGATGGCGAAAATATCCTTACACCTCAAAATGGTGATGATGGCGTTGATATTTATGTTTCAACCAGTTCCGCCGGTGGCGGTCTGCAGATGATGGTAGCCGGTGTTGTGAAGTCCATGACAGGAGAAAGTGCTGAACGTGCGGCGTTGGGCGCAGGTTCGATTGTCATGGATGTCCTCGCTGCAAACGACGGACGTTTGCCCCACGAAAAAATACAGCGCATACGTCAGCTACGCCCTGATATGATTTTACTCTCCGGCGGTATTGACGGCGGAACGACAAAACACGTTGTTGAACTTGCAGAGATTTTGCGTGCTGCTAATCCAAAACCGCGCTTAGGTCAAGATTATAAACTCCCGGTTATCTATGCCGGAAATAACCAAGCTCAGGGCGAAATCGAAAAAACCTTGAACGAAATGACCGATTTGACGGTTGTGGAAAATATTCGACCGGTATTGGAACGGGAAAATTTAAATCCCTCAAGGGATAAAATCCACGATCTGTTTATGGAGCATGTTATGCAGCAGGCACCGGGGTATAAAAAATTAATGTCCTGGACGGATGCACCCATTATGCCAACACCGGGAGCAGTGGGTTCACTCATCGAAATGATTGCAAAAAAAGAAAATATTAGCGTGGTTGGTGTGGATATCGGCGGAGCAACTACAGATATATTTTCTGTGTTCGAGGAACAGTTTAATCGTACCGTGAGTGCGAATCTTGGTATGAGTTATTCCGTATGCAATGTGCTGGCAGAAGCCGGCATGAAAAATGTTTTACGCTGGGTGCCGTTCGACATCGACGAAAAAGAATTGACAAATCGAATTGGGAACAAGATGATTCGACCGACGACAGTCCCTCAATCTATGGAAGAATTGAAGATTGAACAGGCAATTGCACGTGAAGCCTTGCGATTATCTTTTATTCAACATAAAGCATTTGCCGTGAACTTGAAGGGAGTCCAGAAAGAACGAACCATTTCTGATGCGTTTGAACAATCAGAATCCGGGGAATCGCTGGTCAATATGATGGAGTTAGATCTGATGGTGGGTTCCGGTGGTGTTTTATCGCATGCGCCACGCCGTGAGCAATCTGCAAGAATGCTGATTGATGCTTTCCTTCCTGAGGGAATCACTCAACTTGCAGTGGATTCGATTTTTATGATGCCCCAGCTTGGTGTTTTAGCAAATATCGATAAAGAAGATTTAAAAGAAGAAGGGCGGAAAGCTGCCGTGGAAGTTTTTGAAAAAGACTGTTTGATTCGATTGGGAACCTGCATCGCACCAGTTGGGAAACTCAAACCAAAGGCAACCGTAATGACAGCGGAATTTGCTCTCCCGAGTGGTAAGTCTGAACGGTATGAAGTAAAAGCCGGTGAGCTGATAAGAATTGAAGTCCCTTATGAACCCATCAAAGCTATTTTAACTCCGGGTCGCGGAATGGACCTTGGTGCCGGAAAAGGAGAAACAATAGAAACAACCGTTTACGGTGGCGTTACAGGAATTTTATTAGACGGTCGCGGAAGACCTTTTATCCTGCCGACATCCAAAGACGAACGAATTACCGCTCTAAATAATTGGTCTAAAGCAACGAATGAATATCCTGAAGTGGATAAGGATTAGGATTAATGAGTAGCGGAACCCGGGAAATTGTAAAAGTTGAACCTAGT
>JACNKV010000085.1 GCA_014381855.1 Fidelibacterota bacterium
CATTGGTTCGGAGGGCCTTCCCGGAGCAGGCGGGGAGATCCCGTGTTTTTAACGTGGGGAAATGACCAAGCAAAAAGGAAATATTGGGGCGGTTTTGAGAGTATTTATAAAACAAACAAGTGTAACATCATATACATACATTTTGATATATTTCACAATATAGTTATGCAGAGAAACGATAGAATTACTAACAAAGAACGAAAACAAACCTAATCTTGTAAAAACGGAAAAAAGTATTATGTGGAAACATCTTAAAAAAATATTTTTCACCGGATTGATTGCCATCGCTCCGGTCGCGTTAACATTTTATATACTAAAAGGTATTTTTACTTTCCTAAATAAACAGACTCTTCCCATTCTTACCCGGGCAGATATTAATGTTCCGGGGTTAGGGGTTATTTTGACCTTGGTTCTTGTATACGTTTTAGGACTACTCGTTACAAATATTCTTGGGAAAAAATTATTTATCTGGACAGAAAAAATCATTACAACCATTCCGCTTGTGAACATAATTTACAAGACGATAAAACAAATTACACAAGCCCTCTCCGGGACAACAAACAGAAACTTTCAGAGCGTGGTTTATATTCAATACCCACGGGAAGGCTTATGGACATTAGCTTTTGTGACCGGAGATTCTGTTAACAAAAATGACCGCGAATATTACCATCTTTTTGTCCCGACAACACCCAATCCTACATCCGGAGTATTTATTATGATTCCAAAAGATGATACACTTCCGGCAAATACCAATATCGAAGAAGCATTAAAAATTGTCATCTCAGGTGGGATGCTTGCCCCGCCAACGCATGATGTTGGGCAATCTATATTAAAAAAGGAGCACAAACATGGATAATTCCTGGTTACAGTTATTCTTTCTTCTTGCCTTGAGTTTTGTCACCGGATCTTTTCCCACCAGCATCATTACCGGAAAACTAACTCGCGGAATCGATATCCGTGACCACGGTAGCGGAAATGCCGGAGCAACAAATGTGTATCGTATTTTGGGATGGAAATCCGCTCTCCTCGTCGCCATCATTGATATTTTTAAAGGGTGGCTGCCTGTCGCCTATTTTGCTACGACGTTTTTTCAAGGCCATCCGATCCCGGACGAGGGTGTTGTACAAATACTTGCCGGATTTGCTGCGGTATTGGGACATACGTATACAATCTTCGCCGGATTTAAGGGCGGAAAAGGTATCGGAACCCTAGCCGGAATCCTCATTGCTTTATTCCCCTTTGCATTCCCTCTTTGTTTGCTGGCGTTTGTCTTAACATTAATATTCACGGGGTATGTTTCACTAAGCTCCATGGTCGCCGGGATATCTCTTCCCATCTTCCTTTTTATTCTTCCTCCCCTTTTTGGGATAGAACCTGCACCGCTATCGCTGCTTGTCTTCTCACTATTTGTTCCATGGTTTATTATCTTCACACACAGAAGTAATATATCACGACTGAGAAACGGTACGGAAAATCGTTTTGAAAAAGCAATGATCTTTAAGAATTAATATTGAAGATTGAAGATTTAAGATTAAACAAATGATGATCTTCTAATAATGATTGATCTTGAATCTTAACACTACAATCCTTATTCCCCTCCGCTAACTACCCCCAACACTGATGCCCAAATACCTCACTGCACCCCGCCCAAGTAAACGAATGCCACTTGGAATACCGTACATTATCGGAAACGAACTCGCCGAACGATTTAGCTTCTATGGAATGAAAACAATTTTAGTCATTTTTATGACGCGCTACCTCATGGGAGCTGATGGTGTTTTATCTCCAATGTCTAATTCAGATGCCACTTTTTGGTACCATGTATTTACTTCAGCCGTGTACTTCACACCCATCATCGGAGCAATTTTAGCCGATGTTTTTCTGGGGAAATACAAAACCATAATATTCTTATCCATCGTGTATGTACTGGGACATTTAGCACTCGCCATGGATGAAACACGGCTTGGTCTGTCACTCGGATTAACGCTCATTGCCATCGGTGCAGGCGGTATCAAACCCTGCGTTTCTGCTCATGTTGGAGATCAGTTCGGGAAAACCAATTCCTTCCTCCTCGAAAAAGTGTTCAGCTGGTTTTACATCTCGATTAATGTCGGAGCATTTTTGTCTACGTTACTCACACCATTGTTATTGGATCGATACGGACCGCACCTTGCATTTGGGCTCCCGGGCGGACTTATGCTGTTGGCAACCATTATATTCTGGATGGGACGTAATAAATTCATTCATATTCCTCCCGGTGGGAAGACTTTTATAAAAGAAACATTTAGCCGTGAAGGGATTAGTGCTGTAGTTCGATTGATGACAATCTATGTTTTTGTCGCTATTTTTTGGTCTTTGTATGACCAAACCGGTTCTTCGTGGGTTATTCAAGCGCAGTATATGGACCGCACGTGGCTTGGAGTTGAATGGCTACCGTCACAAATTCAAGCCATTAATCCCATGATGATATTAATTGCAGCCCCAATTTTCACGTATATTGTCTATCCCTTTCTCGGACGATTTTTCGAAGTGACTCCTTTGCGCAAAATTGCCTTTGGTTTGTTCTTGGCCGTTCCGTCATTTATCCTTATCGCCATGATCCAAACCCAAATTGATGCTGGCGGAACTCCCAATATTTTCGGACAGATTATCGCTTATGCCATCATCACTTCCGCGGAGGTTCTCATCTCGATTACGGCGTTAGAATTCTCGTATACTCAGGCACCAAAAACAATGAAATCTCTCATCATGGGATTATATATGTTGTCCATTTCTCTTGGCAATATATTCACAGCCATCGTAAATGTGTTTATCCAAAACCCGGATGGAACAACAAAACTTGAGGGGGCATCTTATTTCAACTTTTTCGCAGGGACGATGCTGATTACAGCAATCTTGTTTTTGTTTGTCGTAAAATTTTACAAACCAAAGGAATATTTTCACGAAGAAATTGAAAGTGATTAAATTGAATCATAATTTACAGCAGGGATTAAGATATCCTCATGACCATTACGCTCACAAATCATAAGAATCAACACACCAAACGGGACGGATGAATATACATGATTAAACTTAAACTTCACTGGCAAGTAATCATCGCAATGGGGTTAGGCATCCTCTTTGCACTCACATTCGGGGAACGCTCTTTAATCGTTGCTCCACTGGGAACAATCTTCATGCGTCTGTTAAAAATGATTATTGTTCCATTGATACTTTTTTCAATTACCAGCGGCGTTGCCAGTCTGGGCGACAGTAAAACTCTTGGACGAATGGGTGCAAAAACATTCGGATACTACCTCTTTACATCCTTGTCCGCAATCTTAATCGGGCTAACACTAACAAACTTGATAAAACCGGGTGCAGGTGTAACTCTTACAGGAATGGAATCTGCGTTCGACCCTTCTACCCTTTCCACTCCGGATTCCCCCATAGATATTTTTTACAGGATGATTCCCACAAATCCGATACAAGCCGCAGCCGATGGAAATATACTGGCACTCATTTTCTGGTGTATTCTTTTTGGGTTTGCAATAACACGTTTGACCGGAAAACCGAAAGATGTTCTTGTGAATTTCTTCGATGCCGGATTTAAAGCCATGATGGCATTGACCCACGGCATCATCCGATTTTTGCCTATCGGTGTTTTTGGACTTATCACCAAAGCCGTGGCGTCTACAGGATTCGATTTATTTCAAGCCGTCGGGAAATATATGCTAACGATTGCCATCGGATTATCCATTCATTTTTTGATTGTTTTGCCACTGGTTTTCTATTTTATGACAAAGATTAACCCGCTAAAACACTGGAAAGCAATGGCTCCGGCTTTTGCCACCGCGTTTTCAACAAGCTCATCCGGAGCGACGCTTCCGGTTACCATGGATTGTGTGGAAAATAACTGCGGTGTTTCAAATAAAACATCCAGTTTTGTGCTGCCGTTGGGTGCAACCATCAACATGGACGGAACCGCACTCTACGAATGCGCCGGAGTGCTGTTCATCGCCCAAGCTCTAGGAATTGATCTATCTTTAACCCAACAGATACTGGTTGTCATTACTGCATTTCTTGCTTCAGTCGGAGCAGCCGCAATACCATCTGCCGGGCTTGTGATGATATTTATCGTCCTTGAAGCGGTTGGGCTGGCGGATCATCCGGGGGCGGCGTTAATCGTTGGAACTATGCTGGCTGTAGACCGCCCGCTCGACATGGCACGAACCATGGTCAACGTTGGAAGCGACAGTATTGGTGCCGTCGTGGTCGCGCAAAGCGAAGGAGAAACTAACCTGTATGAGCAGAAAGCAGAAAGTAGTGAGTAGATAAATAGGAAGTGTTACCATTTGAGCACAAGCCTATGAGCCATAAATTTATTCTGCTGTCAGCTCTATTCATCTCCGCACTGTTTGGGCAAGTGTATGACTACACGGCAACTCCCGGGCCGGATGATACGTACACGATCGCACGCTTTCGAATCTACCTTCCGGAAGATGCGGATACATCACGCGGGATTTACGTTTATCTGAATCCTTACGGGTCTGATTCAAGGAATATTGTCAACGATCCCGATATGCGCTCACTCTGTAGTGAGAATCAATTTTCACTTATGGGTGCCCAATTTGATAATATGCACATGGAATCCGGGATTGGCGATGCACTTCTCAACTCTCTTTCGAATTTTACTCAGCAAAGCGGCCATCCGGAGATCGAACACTCTCCCCTCTTTTTTGAGGGATATTCATGGGGCGGTCAGTGGTCGTATCACTTCACATTGTGGCAGCCCGGTCGGATTATCGGTTTTGTGACGATGAAAGGCGGATATCACGATACAACATTTGCCGGAGGTGCGGTAGACGTCCCGGGATTGATGTTCATCGGAGAAGATGATCTTGATTATCGTGTCGAAAACCTCACCGGGATTTTTCTCATACATCGACCTCTCGGCGCTCCCTGGAGCTTGGCAATGGAGCCGGATGCCGCTCATAATCGCATTACAAACCGACATTTATTAGATAATTATTTTTTGGATATTATCTCACGGAGACTCCCGGATGAATTCCCGACAGATGAAGTATACCAATTAAATGAGGTTGATCTCACAACGGGCTGGCTGGGAGACCGAAGGGAACACATTATTTCACAGTATGGCTGCTATCCGCATTTTGCGGATACGGCTTCTTGGTCACCATCCGAAGATGCAGCAATCCAGTGGCAGACTTTTGTTTCCGATTCCACCGTAACAGATACATTTCCGTGCGCATCAGACATGGTTGAACTCACCATCGCGAATAACGAAAACTGGAATATCATCGGATTGCCGTTGGATGCACCTTCGTCCCATTATTTGGATCTATTCCAAAATGTATATCCCGGGACATGTTATTCATTCGATGGCGGTTACACAAATTGTGATACACTTTTTCCGGGAGTGGGATATTTATTGCGATTTTCTGAAGAAGGATCATCCGTTATCATCGGCTATCCGCTGAGCGAATTAACGATATCAGTTCGTGAATCATGGAATTTAATCTCGGGGCTTTCAGTAATAATTTCCGCAGCATCTCTTTACTCCTCCGAGCTGATTGAACCATATACTTGCTATGGATTAGACGGCGGGTATGTATTAGCCGACAGCTTACGCCCAGGGAAAGGATATTGGATTTACGCGACCGGAAACGGAGAGGTTACAATTTCCCGTTAAAAGCGGAGTTAAGGCTTTAGGTTTTTAAAACGGAATGTTGGATTGATGGAGGATTGGGGTTTTAAATTTACTCCTCACAAAGGTTTACTTGTCCGAATGATTTTTTAAATGGGAGAAACCATCGGTTTATCTTGTCTAACTCAAAATTCCTATCTAACTTTTGGTGCGATATTTTACAATTTCCGTTGGAGACCACGTTTTTTCAGGATCTTCAAATAATATATCTTGGAAGCTGTACTTCGTGTACAAAAAACAGGCCTTCTCTTATGCGTGTTGGGGTAAAGGAAGTTTGCTGTATGCGGGAGGCATCCACCGTGTGATAACGCGGTCCTGAAAAACTGCTTCAACGGAATTAGAAAGCCCTCTTTTGAGGGCTTTCTTGTATCTATGGAATGCATCGACACAGTTGATGTGTGGATTAACCCCGTCAATCCACACCAAATATGGACTTTATTTTTTCAATCCGGTCGATCGATCCGCGGAGAGTTAGCGTTACGCCGTCTTCTCCGTAATGTCGCTCTAAAACTTCCATTCCCTGTTCAGTTTGCGCCATCACTTGTCCTTGCTCATAGGTAAAATGCATTTCTATTGTGGAATAGGCTTCCTTCATAATTGTCTCAATCGTCTCAAGCAAGTGGTCAATTCGCAAATGGTTTTTTGCCGAAATCATCACGCCATCGGGATACACTCTCTTCAAATACTTTAATCGATTGTTTTCGTTCACCAAGTCAATTTTATTCAGCACGACCAACGATCGAAGTTTGTGTGCTTTCAGTTCTTTCAACACAGATTGAATTGTCTTGTAATGATCTGTAATCTGTTCTGATGACGCATCCAATACAATCAAAATAAGGTTGGATTCTACCACTTCCCGCAGCGTACTTCTGAAGCTTGCCACCAAATGATGTGGAAGTTTGCGGATAAACCCGACAGTATCGCTCAGTAAAAATCCCAACCCGTTTTTGAGCTTTACGGCACGTGTAGTTGTGTCCAATGTAGCAAAGAGTTGATCCTCTATATATACATTTGCTCCGGAGACGGTATTCATGATCGTCGACTTTCCGGCATTCGTATATCCGACCAATGCTACCTTAAATTCATTTTTCCGACGCTTCGATTGCGTAACACGTTCTTTTTCAATCCGACTCAAATCTTTTTTCAAACCGGAAATGCGGTTACGAATCAAGCGTCTATCAACCTCAATCTGTGTTTCCCCGGCGCCGGCACGGGTACCGATTCCGCCCATCTGTCGTTCAAGGTGTGTCCACATTCGGGTTAACCGTGGCAGGATATACTGGAGATGCGCCAGCTCCACCTGAGTTTTCGCTTCTTTCGATTTCGCATGTTTCCGAAAAATATCAAGAATGAGAGCGCTCCGATCAATTACCTTGATATTTTCAGTAAGATTCTGATAATTCTTTGTCTGCGCCGGACTTAAATCCTCATCAAAGATGATAAGATTCGCACGAAGCTCTTCAGCCTGACCGACAATTTGAGAGGCCTTCCCTTTTCCCACATAAAATGCAGGATTAATTTTTGCTAAGCGTTGCGTCACCTGACCGATAACCTCAGCACCGGCGGTGTTCGCCAGCAACGTCAATTCGTCGAGATGCTCCTGCATCGTCTCCGGTGTCATTCCACCAGTGACCACACCAACGAGGATGGCTTTTTCATTTCGAATGTCGATGTCGCGTTCCATGATTAACGTTGTTGCTTGAGCTCTTCGGGTTTTGTGCGGCCAACCGCAGATTCAATGATCAATGTGATAATGGCTAAAATAAGAAATATCCGCCACAATGAACGTCCGTATCGGATGGAGTTTAATTCCTTCGTTAAATCAACAGAAGGCTCAATCCAACGGGTTTTATCGCTCGGGAGGAATTTACGCACGTCAGACTCCGGCATTCGGTTGGAGGGATATTCTCTGGGAGATAAACGGGTAGAAAAAGCGGTGTACGGATACCCATCAGACCGAACATTATACGATCCCAATTCAGTTGTCTGAGTAATGTTTAGCGCTTCACGATTAAAATCAGGGATGAGTAAAATGGATTGCCCGGATGGCGTTTCGAGAGACCACTGCGTATTGATAAGCTCCCGGTCAAGTTTAATGGTTTTTGTCTCGCCGACCACAATGGACTTAGTATTCGATTCATCAGTTGCAAGAAGCAAGAGAATTCGATGCAGAATCGGGACCATCAATCCACGTACAGGAAGGTCATTCCAATCAAGATCGACCAGCGAAGTAAAATAATAAATTGTGCCGTTATGCACCTGAATTTCTGTCAAATATGGATGAGATTTTCCCACGTTCAGAATTGTGGTTTCATTTATCACGTTTTTAGTTTCAACATACCGAAATATCTGAGGGAGCTCACTTTGGATATCCCGCAAATTTAAATCGGCAAGGATAGGGTGGTCATCCATTTTAGGCGCCACAGAAAAATAGGCTTCCCCGCTTAACTTGTGTAAATCAATACTTTCAGGGATACCAACCGCTCCCTCCATTTTATTGTCTTTCAACGCTGCCTGCTGCTCCCCGGCAAACCACAAAACACCACCGCCTCTGCGTAAAAACGCCTGAATATCTTCAACTGCTTTATTCGACATCTTGCCCGGATTGTGCAAAATTAAAACGTCGCTTTCATCCAAATAAAGTCTGTTTATTGAGGAAGTAATCTGCGGACGAATAAATAAAAATCCCGATTGGTTATCGATAGAGGACAATGCCGTTTCAAGAAGGAACAGTTCTCCTTTTGAGTTTCCGACTAAAGTAATGGCAATTTGCTCCGGAATGGGCAGTTCAAAATTCCATTGATTATCCGGAGCATACTCATCATCGGGGAGAATCACTTTTCCTCGAATAATTCCACTTTTCCCCGGATAGGCTTGAAACAGGAATTCTTTCGTCTTTTCCGGTTGGAATGTAGACACAACTTGTCCAAGACGTTCATCATTTAAATAGAGTTCAACTGCATGATTTTTTTTAACCGTCTTTCCATCGTTGGCAATTCTCGTATTCAATTTTAACAGATGATTTGGTAAGCGTATTTGACTGACAGCCTGCACATCTCTGAGCGACAAGTTTTCTGTAACCGGTGATTGTCCTAAACAATAGAACCGCCAAGATGTTTCCTTTAACTTCAGTTTTTGCAATTCCTGTATGTCCAACGGTCGAGAGAAATCACTAATAAGGAAACACTCACGGTTTGGTGTTGATGCTGTTATCGATGTTATAACGGATTCTACAACGGGAAATAATCGGTCGGCAGTATAAGCTTGCGGAACAGATTTGAGAATTTCATTTATGGTGTTGATATTCGGTTCACCATCATACAATATTTTTACAGGATTTGTCTGATAAAGCTCTACGTTTGTTTTTCCTTCGAATACATCCAAAATATTTGGAATGGAATTTTTCCCTGATTCCAACAATGACGTTCCGTCAATTTTCGCAGCCATACTAGCAGAGTTATCAAGGATGATAATCACGGTTGACTCTCTTTCTCCTGCTTCCCACCCGGATAAAAATCCCTGCTGAACCGGACGAGCAAACATCAGCACCAAGAAAATGATCGCCAATACACGCAATAGAATTAACAGCCATTGCCGCAGTTTTAATTTTCGGAGTGTTTCATGCTCAAGTTCCTGGATGAAGCGCAACGTACTAAACTCAATTTCTCGCGTATTTTTTAACGAGATAAGATGAATAATTATTGGGATGCTCGCAGCTGCCAATCCCCATAAAATGGTTGGTGATAAAAATGTCATTCGTTTATCTATCCTGAATTATCGATAGCATTTGCCACAACAGGCACGTGACACAAAGGATTATTATAATAGGAGTTATGTGAAATAACACGATTATTATTTTGGAAATTAATTTTGTTCTCTGTCTTCTTTATCATTAATAATAGTCCGTGTTTATCTGCGTTTATCCGTGGCTGATTAAAGAAGCTATACAACGTTACATCCAAAATAATACAGCCCGTACATTACCGCACCGGACAAAACCGGTATTCGGACATTGTCATCTATTGGAATTGGAAAAAGTTCCACAAGCATTGCCGTGACGGCTCCCATGATTCTTATGAAAAAAGAAACGTCGGTATAAAAAGCGACGACGGTCAAACAGGAAACGAATCCGGCAAGTGACCCTTCAAGCGTTTTCTTTCCGATGTGAATCCGACCGTATTTCAACCCCACAATCGCCGCAACGGAATCCCCCACAGATAAAAACAGCATGGCCGGAATGGCAACCTCTTTTTGGAACAGAATGACGGTAAGAAATACACCTGTCATTACCCAGGTTGCACCGGTGAACCTGCCCTCTACTTCGTCTGTTTTCATCATCACATGAAGCCACCGGCGGAAGAATTGGTGGAGTCTATCATTTTTCAATCGAAATACATCAATAATAACAGAGAGCAATAATAAACTTCCCGTGATGATAATCATCTCAGTTTTTGTTGAAATGAAAAACCAGTAACCTAGCGGAAATATCATATTCCCTAGATGAAATACTTTTCTGTATATGTCTCCTTTTTTGAGCATAGGGTTATGTGTTAGGGTGATAGGGGTTTGTGGTTCAAAATTTGTTTTGTATTCCTACTCATATTTATTGTAAACTGTTAGTTTTCTATGTCTCCTGTCTCCTGTCTCCTAATCTCTTCCCATCATTTCGTCAAAAACATCCTGCATATCCAACACACTGACGGTAATATCTATGGGCATTGATCTATCTAAAACCGTTTCGGCTTCAATAGATTGACTCAATACGGTATAAGGAATTAAGTCTTCATTTTGCCGGTATTCGACACGCCCTAATGTTAGTCCTGCCTTTTTCAGATGTTTTTCGGCATTATCCATACTTAATCCAAACAAATTAGGAATTTGAAAAAAGTTCGGAGGCATTCCTTTGCTTACTGTCATGTGGATTCCAAATCCTTTTTTTAACATATCACCACCTTTGGGTGATTGCCAGGCAATTGTTCCTTTGGGATAATTTGGATTATACTCTGTGTACACCGTATCCACAACCAATCCAATTTGCTGAAGAAGAAGCTCAGCACTTCTCACCGTATGTCCGATAAGTTTTGGAACAGATACTAATTTTTCCGGTTGGGATATTTTTAGTCTCACCGTTCTCCCCGGTTTTACCATCTTTCCGGGTTCCGGATATTGATCAACCACCGTATTGGGTGCAGCATAGTTTGAATAGATCGTATCTTCAACGATTGCTTTAAATCCTTCTGAAATTAAAATACGCCGTGCTTGATACAATGGCCGATGCCGGACATTCGCTAAAACATGTTTCTGATCAGCACGAACATACATGGGCATGATAACTGTCTCTAATAAGAGCAGCCCGGCAGCCATTATCACACCAATTGCAATCAAATAATGTAATAGTGGTTTCATATTTTTCGTTCCATCTTCACAGCATACATACCATCTGTATGTGACGTGTGCGGAGAAAGTTCCAGTGTATCTTTGACATGAAATCCATCGTTTAATTTAAGGAATGCTTCAACTACATTCCAATTCTCTTCGGGCTCAAGCGAACACGTGGAATAAAGCAATATTCCCCCGGGTTTTACATATTGACTTACATTTTGTAATATATCCAATTGAAGTGAACTCATTTCATGTATCTGTTCCGGTGATCGCCGCCATTTAATATCCGGTCTCCGACCAATCACACCTGTCCCTGTGCAGGGGGCATCAACCATAATTCTATCAGCCATGGGATATACATCCTTCGTGGCATCTTTTACGCCCCACTGAATATTGGTCATCTCATGTCGCTGTACGTCATGCTTCCCCAGATTTACTCGTTCCGGGTTACTGTCGTATGCCAGAATTTCCCCATCGGCATTCATCCGTTCGCCACAATATAATGCCTTTGTTCCGGGGGCAGCACAGACATCCAGGAGGGTTTCTCCGGGCTGTGGGTCTAACAATTCAACCACCATTCCGGCTCCGCGGTCTTGGAATGAGAACGAGCTGTTCAGAAACAGCGGATGATGACGTAATTTATCACCGCCTTTTTTAACATGATAAAATCGGTCTGTCCCGGGGATGGTTTCACACAGGATATTATCTTGTAAAAGCAACTCAATAAATGTTGCTTCGTCAATTTTTAACACATTTCGCCTAACAGTCAAATTTGCCGGTGTATTCAACATTAAACATAAATGTGTTACGTCATCTCCAAATTGAGACTCCCAACGACGATATAACCACTCCGGCATTGAAACCCATTCAGAAAATGTTGCATTGTCCGGTTTTGTGTCCTTATCGACATTCTTTAGTTTCCTAAGCACAGCATTCACCAATCCTGATGTGTGTCGTCCTACACGTTTCTTTGTCAATTCAACTGCAGAATGTATCACTGCATAATCGGGGGTTTTATCATCCATGATCAATTCGTAAACGGCAATTTCTAACAAAGTTAATAACCGTGGCTGTAGCGTGTTAATTGGTTTTGTAAGCGCAGAATCAATCCACAAATCAAGCCTGCGTTTCCATCGCAGGACTTCCCGCGTTAGTACGAGGGTTCGTTGTCGATCTGAGGTGCTGATATGTGTATCGTTATAGTAAGAATCAGTAAGATATTTCAGACGATAATTCGTTTTTCGGAATTGCTCCAGGATATTCAGGGCATGTTCACGTGCGTCACTCATTAGGTTCCAAGTATGTCCCCGAGCTTCAAGAAAGAACCTTTTAAAAAGTCGGCAATTTCCATCTTCTTTTTCCCTTCTCGCTGAAGAGATAAAATAGACAATGAGCCATCACCTGTTTGAACAATTAAACTGGTTTTTGTGAGTTCTGTAACCGTCCCTGGTGTCGCTTTATGCTTAGTACTCGAAACCACACCTGTTTTAAGTATTTTTATGCGCGTTGAATCTTTCGTCGTAAATGCTCCGGGAACCGGTGTTATCCCACGAACGATATTTCGGATTATTTTGGCTGAGTTTGACCAATTGATTTCCCGTTCCTCGGGGCGAATCTTTGGGGCGGATGTTGCACTTGAATGATCCTGGGAAGTAAGTTGAACAGTCTTTGTCTCTATGGCATCCATCGTTTTAGTCAGTAATTCTGCACCGGCTATACTCATTTTCTCTGACATCGTTCCGTAAGTATCCTCAGAGGTAATTTCCATTTTCTTTTGGATGAGTATTTTCCCTGTATCCACTTTTGTATCAAGAAGAAACGTGGTCAAACCGGTGCTGGAATCCCCATTCATAATCGCACGCTGTATGGGGGCAGCTCCACGATAAGCCGGCAGAAGTGAACCATGCAAATTAACAGATCCAACAACGGGAATCGCTAATAATTTTTTTGGGAGGATTCTGTATGCAACCACGGCAAACAGACCCGGGGAAAGGTCTGTTAACCGACTGATGAGAGACGCTTCCTTCAGAGATTCTGCGAATATAACCGGTAATTTCAGGTCAACCGCAGCACGATGGACATCAGAAATTCGTTCTTTTTTACCTCTTCCCATACGTTTTGGCGGATTTGTAACGACCGCAACCACCTCATGAGAAGATGCGTTTAAACGTTGAAGACAGGGCACAGCAAACTCCGGGTTTCCCATAAAAATCACCCGCATTTTTCGTCTCCTGAAAAAAGGTAGATTATGTTGAACCTGGAAATTCCGTTCAGAAAATAGTACAAAAAATCAGACGCTCCCGGATTGCCTCTCAGAATACCGTACCATCGCCTGTCTTTCAATCTCTTTCAGATCTTGTTTATATTGAAGTTTTTGAACCTGACTCACTTTATCCGTAATTAAAACACCATTCAGATGATCTGTTTCATGCTGAATCGCCCGCGCTGTCAAACCACTAAACTTCTCAACATGATTATTTCTGTCCATATCCTGATATTCAAGCGTGATTATTTCAGGACGTGTAATCTCCAATCGGACACCGGGAATAGATAAGCACCCTTCTGAATCTTTGGATTTTCCCTCTGTTGCAATAATTTTACTATTAACAAATATCCGCGGTTCCCCGCCATCATTTTCATCTTCCCCCGGAATGTGCAATATAAACAAATTCATGTCCAAATTAACTTGATTTGCAGCCAATCCGACCCCTTCACTCTCATACATTGCATCAAACATATCATCAATGATTGGAGGAAGTAACGAAAATTCTTCAACCGGCAAACACGCCTTTCGAAGAATAGGATCTCCTAATTTTATGATTTCTTTTACCGGCACTAATTCTAATTTTCTACGATGGAGGTGTCCTCTTCGGTCACACTTCCGGCTAATCCGGCAATTGCAGATCGATTAACCGTGAGGTCATTGTTTTTACCCGTTTTCAAAATGACAACCGTTCCTTTTGCCTTTAACCCGGAAATCACACCATGGATACCACCAATCGTGATAACCTTATCGCCTTTTTTTAGGTTCTCCAGCATAGTTTTTTTCTCTTTTTGCCTTTTTGATTGCGGACGAATCATCAGAAAGTAAATAATTCCCATAATGATGATAAATGGTAAGAATGCAGCAATCCCACCGCCTTGTCCACCACCTCCGGCCATTGCATAGATTATTTCCAAAACATACTCCTTTTTTATTAGTGTCAAATTTACCGTTTTTATAGATCGTATACCAAGAAATTCACCTAAATTATTTTTCCTAAACCAAATTTCTGATTTCTTGTGTCCACATTGAAAAAAATGCTCCGACAATCCTTGCACCTTCAGTGATATTTACGTACTTTTCATTGTGGGAAATATTAATTTTATACTTGAAAAATGGAGAATCATAATGTTCAAATTACTTTTCACATTCATGCTCATTTCGTATTCCTTTCTGTTTGCTGAATTTACTTCAACTAAAAAGGTTCTACTCTTAAAATGATGACCGTCATACATTTTAGGTCTCTAGTCTTTTTTAATATTCAAGGTTTGTTTTGATTCTTATTTCTTCAGATATCCACATTCGCGAAGACGAGCTACAGTTCAAATTTGTTCGATCAACAGGACCCGGTGGACAAAACGTTAATAAAGTAGCAACCGCTGTTCAGTTACGTTTTGATGTAATGAATTCACCTTCTCTGACGGATAAAGTGAAAAAACGACTACTCATTACCGCAAAAAATAGAATGAACGACCGCGGGGAATTAATCATCGAGGCCAAACAGCACCGAACACAACATCAAAACCGGAAAGATGCAATCGACAGATTAATCAACCAGATAAAAGAGGCAGCAATAACACCGAAAACCAGAAAACCGACAAAACCGACCAAATCCTCTCAACGGAAAAGATTAGAGAAAAAACACCAACGGGGAAAATTAAAAATAGCACGCAAAAAAGTGATCTTTGACAAAGACCAAGATTAACTGAAACTCACGGTTTCTTTACTGTCGTTTCTCCTCTTACTTCTCTCTTATATATCTATTTGGTCATTGGTAAAATAATTTCGAATGTAGTTCCAAGCTCTGAAGAATCAATAACGGATACTTGACCTTGATGAATTTCGTTAATAATGCGATGTGTCAGAGATAACCCTAGTCCCCAACCACGTTTTTTTGTACTAAATCCCGGACGGAAAATGTTTTTCCAGTTCTTCTTCGGAATCCCTGAGCCGGTATCTCGAATTTTAATAGATACCTTGTGTGGCTGTTTTTGGACTGTCGCTGTGATTTTTCCTGTCTCCTCCTGAATGGCATCTATCCCATTTTTCACAATATTTTCTATCGCCCACGACAGCAGAATCCCGTTCGCCTTGATCTGCAATCCTTTATCTATCTTATGTTCAAGTTCAAGGTTCTTTCGTGTGGTCGGAAGACGTTTTTGTAAATATTGAAATACCATATCCATCAATTCTGAAACATCGATATCGGATAATTCAGGTTCTGAACCCATTTTACTGAACCGTTCGTTTATTTGTTCTAATCTAAACAAATCAGTTTCCATCTCTCCGGCTATTTCCTCCGATTTCTCCGGGTGTGTTTTAAGCCAGTTTATCCATCCCATCAAAGCAGAAACTGGGGTACCAAGCTGATGGGCAGTTTCACGCGCCATCCCTACCCAAATATGTCGTTTTTCACTGTTTCGAATAAAGGTAAACCCAATAAATCCTAAGAAAATAAATACAGCCATTGCTCCAATTTCGAAATATGGAAGCCACATTAATTTTCGAATGAGAATTGAATCTCCGTAATGAAGCATTCCGTAGACAATGGGTTCTTCGCCGGCAGATGGCCGGAAGCTCAACACAATGGGAATATTTTGGGCATCCATCGTCTTCATAAATCGGCGAACTTGTTTAGGAGTTTTCATCCTCCGGGGGAGGTTTCGCCATGATTGCGGATTTTCGTCTCTGTCCGACTGAATAATAGGAAACTGAACTTTCTTGATAATATTCTCAAAAATAAAATTCAGGTTCTCATCGCTTTCATTAATGACCGCTTTCGCCATCAGTTCCGCATAGAGCTTTACGATCTCACGATTATCTTCACGCAGACTTTTCACCAAGGTCTGTGTGTAAAACATCAGCCCGGACACCAAGAGCAATCCCAATAAAAACAACCCTGCTTTTATGTTCCCTGAATATCGATATTGACGCATGTTAATCCTTTAATTTGTTATGTATGTACACCCCACCCTGCATTACATCGTTCTTCACTTGTTTAGCATACGATGCAATCTCACCATGAGCCATTTTTCTTTCTTTCCATAAACTACTGAATTTTTCAGAAAGTATATCAAAATCCAATTCTCGTATATCTATCATATAATTTTCCTGATGAAAAAGCTTTAATACACCTGTGTATTTATGATGCCAACCGATTGCCAGTGTTGGTATTCCCAATGATAATGAGGCAACAATAGTATGATATCTTGCCGCAATAACAACGTCACACTCTTGAATCTCTCCTTTAATTTGAGAAGCGGTTAAATCCGCTGTCTCTAATATCTTACATCGATTATGGTTGATCCGTGTATTTATTTCAACTGCAATTTTACAATCATCATCTTTACCTGGCTCAATTTCATTCGGAATTATAATAATGTTGATTCCATATCGGTCTATGATATCTCGAATAAATTCTGACATCATTGTTGTATACTCTGACGGCGTTGAATAACGGTTTCTTGCTTGGTAGCTTACGGATATTCCAACAAGATTATTCTTCTTGGCACTCTCAACACTTGCAAGCGGCAGAAGAAAAGCAGTATCCGGAACCTGAAATATTGGAGTAGAAATATGAATATTTTTCAGATGTGTTTTTGTTGTCTCGTCTCTTGCAAGGATGACATCAACAAAATTATTTAAGTAATACTTTGCAAAAAATCTATTCCACCTTGACTTAAATGGACCCATTGCAGCTGTATACTTTACAACGGGAGTTTTTACAATGCGACCATACACCAATCGGATTCCCTCTCGCAATTTAGACACAAAGGAAACAGATCGAAATGAATCGGCAAACATGATTCCCCAAATATCCGCAATCAAATCAGATTTTTGTATTATTAATATTGATTTACGATAAGCTTCAGAACCAATTGATAATTTAAACCACTGTTTAATTAAAAGATAGATTAACACTTTTTCTGCTTGAAATGGCAAGACTGTTATTTGATATTTGCTTTCAAACTTCTGATCTTTTAAATACGCCTGTTCCGGAACCAACAGTGTGAAATTAGCATTCGGATACTCCTGTTTTAACACTTCCATGGTAGAAACAGCCAAAGAAGGACCCCCAAGGTTATCACTTAAACGTGCACCAATTAGTACAATATTATGAATCATGTTGTTAACTGAAATTGTTTCTTTATTTTATGAAGAGATACGCCGATAACCCAACGACTAATTTGGACTAAGGGTAGCAAATGACGTACCCATTTTTTCGATGATATATATGACATAAAATAGTTTCCGTAGGAAAATGCATGTATTCGTTTTAATTCGTATGACTTTCCTTTATAAGTCGGTGCAGGCATATTCAGTGATTTTCTTAACCATATTCTGGCTGTTGCTTTACGCTTAAACTCAATATTTTGCGACAAACGCACTTCATTGCTGTCTGCGTCTTCTACATCAATCGAACCACTTTTTATTGCACTCTCTATCAGACTCAATCCGATTTCATTCCGGATGACTAACATAGATTTCCCGATATGTTCGCTTTTTAAAAATCGGTGATTCCATGGATCTGCAAATGAAATATCTGCAAGCTCTGCCGTTAAATCAACACACGTAAGACATCTTGGTATCTGAAAATCATAATGAAAAGAAGAACTAAAACTTAGTTTTCGTCTAAATGATGTTTCTGTTGTCCCCCGCTTAATTTCTTGTTGAGTTCCACTATTCAATTTCACCGACATCTTACCAGGCCAACCATGACCACGATACGTCATTTTTTCCACATGTTTAGGCTGTATATTATTTTTCCTTAAAAAATATTCTGTGGCAAATTTTGTATTATTATTTGCACAATAAAGACCTAAGTGTAAAATAATATTTTTTTCAATGCTTCGGTTAAATTGTTCCCATTTTCTAATGGCATGGATATGACATGGTAACCCGACGACGGCATATTTACCACCTTTTGTTAATATAGCCGAGAGAGGTTCTCCAATATGTGCTGAACTGTATTTTGAACCGGCTGCCGCCTTGATTTCCTCAGGCGTTGTTGCCAAAACACCTTTAGGAATTAAAGGGTACTTTTCGTCTGATTGAATCACAATCGCACCATCAATCATTTTTTGTTCTAGCGCAAATATAAGAAGAGAAGTAACTAAACCTCCCGACGACGACTGATATCGAATATTCTCGTCTGTGGCATGTGCATAAACTGTTTTTAGAAATGAGCCTAAAATATCTGTTTCCGCATTGCCATTAACCCAGCGATTACCCAATTTTTGGAAATCTACTTCAACGCCCGGACAAACAATGACACACTTACCATTTTTCATTTGACTACAGTAATCGCAGATGCTATTATCAATGGAAGGCGTAAAGTAGCCTTTATTTTTATCCATCCCGATTTGGATTGCACTTTCAGGACAAACACTACTGCAAACACCACAGCCCATACAGAGGTTGTCCTTGACAATTTTTTCTACGGTGCGATATTGAGTTAACATCTAATTCTTAGATAACCCTAACCAGTTTTTTCCTTGAGAATGATTAAATAAAACAGGCAACATAATTACATAATACACGGAAACTACCTTAGCATATATTGAAATAAATGATTGAAACTCAATGTGATATACTTTTGTCCAAGCCAGTGAAGTCAGCGTGATGAGCAATAAACCAATTTGCCATGTTAAAGAAGCGAATTGCTTATCAAAAATATTATTAATTGTACTTAACGGTGAAACAATAAATTTCATCATAATTAACGGAATCAAGACTTTGGCAAATTGACCTGCAATTTTCCACTCAGATCCAAAAATAAATGCAAACATATCTTCGACAATAAAATGAAGAGGAATGAATATAACCAAAGACATTATCGTCAGTTTTATGATGACCGCTTTGAATGTCTTGATTGCCTGGCCGGTTTCTTTCTGTTCACGCGATGCTTGCTGATAAAACACTTGTCCAATAGATGTCCCGATTAAGTTAATCGGCATTGCAATAATTTTATTGGCAAAGGAATATAGTCCCAATGTCGCTATAGAAAAAATAGTGGACACACTAACATTTAATATATTTTGCGTTAACGCATTAGACATAATTGCCCAAAGGGAATATTTTGGAAAACGACTGTATCTTCTAGCAAGAAATTTTATTTTAGATAAAGAGAATACTTTTTTTATTATCTTCAGTCTGATTGACTTTATAAAAAGATAAAGTGTAGATATAGCCACTGAAATAACCTGCCCGGAAATCAAACCGGAGGCTCCGGATTTAAGCACGCCCCACAACACCTGAAATGTTGCTAATGTGACAGATTTATACACATTGGCTTTTGCGATAATTTGATAATGTTTTAAGCGTGTAGCGTATACATTTACAATATTAAATGCCCCCAACAGTAGTACCATTAACGGAACAAAATAAAGCCAAATCGAAATAGCATCATTATTTAGCAACCCAACAATTTGCTGATGAAAAGAGACAACGATCACCAAGATTGAAACCGATGTAAATATCAAAAAGAGTAAGGACAATATAATTAAATTAAGAGCATCTTCATTTTTTTTTGGTAAAATAATTGCCTGCTCGTATCTTCCGCTTGCAATAGCTCCTAACAGCATGGATACCGACAAAAACAACGCCAAAACACCAAAATCCTCCGGTGTGTATATTCTGGTAAGAATCGGGCTGATCGCGATGGGAATCGCCTGGGCAATCGTCGTGCCAGTGACCAATGTCAGCACGTTTTTGCTGAACTCAGTGTTCAGATTCAATATTTTTTTCAGATCATTCAACATGCGATTGAGTCGTTTAAGATTCCATTGTAATATTTTATTGTGTCGTTTACCATATTTTTTACGGAAAACTTCTCTAATGTTTTATATCCATTCTGTATAATTTTATTGCGGATATTTCTATCATTTAATAATTTTAAAATCGCATTTTGTAAAATTGCACTATCCCCGGGAGAAATTAGAATCCCGTTCTCTTCATTTTGAATTAATTCAGGGGTCCCTCCTACGTTCCCGCCAATAACCGGCAGCCCTTGTGCCATTGCCTCTAAAAACACTAAGCCGAATCCTTCCATCAACGATGGCATGACAAAGACAGAGGCTTGACGGTAATAGGTGTGAATATTCTCAGGTGAAACCCACCCAAGAAACTCCACATAATCCGCAACTCCCAATTTATTTGCTAATGTCTTCATTCTGTTTAAGTTTTGGTTTTTCCCAACCACCTGTAACGTCAAACCCGGAATTTCCTTAATCAGACTTTTTAAGGCTATTAAAATATTCGGTAGCCCTTTCCGTTGATTATTACCTCCTACGAGTAGTAGTGTGGGATTCGTTAACCGTTTATTTTCTAAATCTTCATCAATTGGGACTATTTCCAAATCCATCCCCAAATATATTGTCTTAATATTTTTTTGTGGAATATTATAGGCATTCGATATCGTTTTTGCAGTAGCATTCGAATTCGCCAATCGCCCCGCCAACCGTCTTAGCGCTCTTCTCTCCATTATTGTCACAAAAGAATAATATGCCCAACGCTTTATCCAATCTACATAATCGTTCTTATAATAAAATGGGTTCCACTTATGTCGTGCAAAATAGTCATCATGCAGAGTACCAACTGATGGAATATTCCCTTTATAGGCAAAGGATTCTCTCGCATCTGTAAAGTGAATAAGATCTGCTTTGGTATTTTTTATTGCTTTAGCATATGCATAAGATAAAGAGAACCAGCCACCGTGTGTCGGGTCATATTTTGATGGAGAAACAGAAATGAAATCCATTCCTTCAACATCGGGCGGGATACCGGGAGATGCTACTGTTACATTCACACCTGATTGCACTAAACCCTTTGCTAAATGCGTCGAATATGCACCAAGTCCGGACCAATAATTACCAAATTGTTGCGTACAAAGGATGATATGTTTCGTTGAATTTTGCAAATCAATGACTCGTTATTTTACCTCGAAATATAATATTGCGATATCTCCAAATACCATACCCAACTAAAATTATTAATACGCCGATAAACATTATTTTACTCACCCATAACGCCTGATAGAACGAGGTTAATTCAAATCGAAACTCTACTTCGTGATTCCCCTGTGGAACTATGATAGACTGCATAAAGTGATTCGTTTGGTATATATCGGTTTTTTCACCGTCAATATACGCATGCCAGCCCGGAGAATAATATCCTTCACTGAAAGCTAACAATCCTGCTTCGGTCATTGAAGCTGAAATCACAGTTTTCTGTGGTTCCCAATGTACAACCTTTACTTTTGACTCATACGTTGAAAACTGATTTTCCGGTAATTCTTGATTTACAATCGCATGTTTTTTGGGATTAAACCAATCGGACTTTAAAATATCGAATGTTACATTTTTATCATCACTAACTACCACAGAGTCTACCAAAAATACTCGAGGTAAATGATGCTTCACCTGATAAATATTTTTACCGCCTGCTGAATGCTTAAATTCTAACTCAGGATGATTGAATTGTTGTTTTGTTATCACATATTTTGTGTTGGTTAATCGTAAAAAGTTTAAGTTACTGATAAATTTTCCATCTAAAAAGTCCTGATAGTATGCCATTTTTGCGGCATGATATCCTCCGATGGAAGAGATTCCAAACCAAGCAAATTCGTTGGTGGTAAAATTATCCAGTGGCAAGATTCTAAACAAATCTGTATCCTTCTTCAGATAGTCAATGACGCCGGTTTTTCGCGGCTCCATCGCTCTTCGGGATGCTTTCGAAAACATCGGCGGTATCACTTTTCTGCCCACAAAACCAAGATCAGCGATCATTAGGATAACCAGCATAGCAATGAAGGGCTTCATGAGAATTTTCTTGGTTAACCCGCCCCAGATGAGCCCTAGCGTCCCTGCAGACAGCAAAATGGCAATCCAGAGGTCTTGATACAACATATCAAATCGCATTTTATACAGATAGTTGATTTGTCTTGGGTCCTGGAATTGTTTTATTCTGTCGGTGGATATATCGGCGTTATTATAGACACCAAACATCAGATTTTGCAATCCATCTTTAAACAGCAATACTATGACGGCAACTACTCCAATCCCTATCAGCGAACGCAGGGATATTTTCCTCCATGCCACATTGTTGGGTTCAGAAAATTTTTCCAATAGAATATGTAAACCCCACCCGGATAAAATTGCCGTACTCATTGCAAAGAGAATAAGAATCATCGATGGTTCGCGGAACTTATTAAAATAGGGAAGATAATTTAGCAACAGTGACGATAACACCGAAATATTCTTCCCCATACCCATTAGCAGTGAAAATACTAATACCATGATAAAGAACCAGTAGTCCTGTCGTTTTTTCCCGGTAATGAGTGCGATAACCGCTAATATAACTACCGGAATACCAAGGTAATGCGGATAACTTGTGAAGGGCATGTCTCCCCAGTACGTTCCACCCCCAAACCCGCTGAAACTTGGAAGAATAAATGAGAATATCTCCCACCAGCTAAATGACCATCCTGTCGCATAATCAAAGGATAATCCGCTCCCGCCCCCTGATGCACCGGCGGCACCACGGATGGAAAAAGGTAAATATTCCTGCATGGGCATCAACACAATGGATGCCATCATATAGCCCACGCCAAGTGATACACCGGTCATCCCAAGAATGGTCATTAGGCTTTTCCACGACTCTTTCTCCCTCACACCCTGTACAAATCGATAAAGTGTATACAGCCCGACCATCAACAATCCGTAATATGCCACTTGCGGATGATAACTCCCAATTTGGGAACCGACCGCACCGCCAAGCAGAACCATAAATATCCAATTTTTTGTATTCCATAATTGCTTAATGGCGTATAATATGAGAGGTAAGTGTATAAAGGTGACAATCCGATTCGTGTGCGGTGTACCTAAAATCTTTGTTGTAAACACAAACGCGGCGGCTCCGAAAAATGATGCAGAATATCCCAAACCATACGATCGCAACAAAAGCAGCATAAAAATCGCACCGGCAAGAATGTTAAAGGTAAATCCTGTCGATAAACTTTTTCGGATGCTTAACGGAACAATTTTGTAAAGTGTTTCAAGTGTGTATTGCAATCGGTATGTACCGGAAGCATGAAACGGCATCCCACAGAAAATGTAAGGATACCATAAGGCGTGTTCGCCAAATTCGGTTTGATAATTATCTTTGTGTTTTTCAAAAATAAGCCCTTGTGATTTCACATCACCAATCGCCAGTTTCTGTCCATTAATTATGGGCTCTTGATATAAGAAGACAATGCAGATGATGATTCCGGTGACCATCAATGCCCATGTTTTAATTGCTTTTAAGTTAAGTGTATTATTTTCCATCTTTGGTTTTGCTTATTCTTTTATTTATTTCTGAGCTATATTTCTTAACTCGATTTTCCCAAGAATACTCCAACGCACGTTCTCTGGCAAAAGCAGACTTCTTCGGGTTCCAATCTGAGTTAGCTTTCTCAACGGAGGTGATAAATTCTATTTCATTCTCGGCGAGGAAAAGAACATCTTTAAAGGGTTTTAATGCATCAGAGGATATTGAAACCACCGGCTTGCCCATTGCTAAATATTCAAACATTTTTAACGGGATTAATCCTTCACCAATTTCTGAATGTTTAAATGGCATCAGACACACATCAAATCCGGAGATATATTTTGGGACATCCTTGCGTGATTTCATTCCAAGAAAATGCACATTATCCATCAACTTAAGACGGTAAATATCGGGGTTTTTTTCGTTAAGACCAATGATAACAACCGAAGCGTCCGAAAAGTGTTTTGCCGTCTTGAGAATCAAATCAATATCGATCCACTCCCCGATAGAGCCGGAAAAACCTATGATTGGGCGTGGAAGATTTTTCATATCAAAGGGTAAGGTTTTATCCGAATATCTATCCATGTCAAACAATGTTATATCCACACCATTGGGGATTTCTGCTACTTTTTTCTCGGACAGATCTGCATAATTCAGCAATTTTGGAGAAACTCCAATAATGATATCCATAGAGGAAATCAGTTTCTGCTCATCTTTTTGTATCACAGAGGGGACTCCCATCCCTGCCATAGGCAATAAAATTGGCCAGTCATCCACGCAGTGATAAACTGAGACTTCCTCATCTAATTTGCCGATAAGGTCGGCAGTTTGATGCAAAAATGTCCATAGTATTGGGGTGTTAAAATTAAGGATATTTGCAGCTTTTCGAATTTTATATAACAATAGTTTTTGATTAACCCTCCCAATCCATCCAAAATGATTTCTGTACGGTAACCGCGGGAATGGTGTCAGAATTGTTAGGTTCTCATTTTTTATTTGCATTCGCCCAAATGGAGACACAGGCCATTTTTTCCCGAGCAATCCCGAGAATAATTTCCCGAATGAGTAATTTGCTTCAACATAGAGCACGCGATTATTTTTTATGAGCTCCATGGTAATATATTGCTTGGATGTCCAATAACGGTCATCCATCATTTGATTGGAAATTAACACAATGTCTTTACCTTTTAGCATCATATACTATAAAGACATTCTTTCAATTCTGCGCCCAATTTTTCAACAGATAAATGATCCAGAAAAAACTGATATCCTTTGGTAGCGACTTTTTTCCGATGTGATGTATTCTTGTAAATACTTACGATTTTGTCTGCGATTGTCGTTGGTGTTGCTTCACAACTAAATATATGCTCATCCGAAATCAGCAATTCGTTTATTGCATCTGTTTCTGCCGTTAAAACCGGTCTGTTCACGGCTAATCCTTGATATACTTTATTTGGTATAACTCTCTTCGCTTTATCGGAGTCACCAAAAATGCCAAGAATGAGATCTGCTTCACTCATTTTTTCAGATAGCTTATAATACGGCACCCAATCGACCATCTGTACATTTTCCATATTTCTTTTTCTGATATTCGTTTCTATCGAATCCCGAAGTTGTCCGGTACCAATAAATGTAAATTTTATTTCATCCTCTGTTTTCAATATATACGCAGCTTCAACAAGTTTTTCTATACCGTGAAGCGGAATAAACTTCCCGATAAACATTACGTGAAATTTGTCATGTGATTCAGAAGAAATGGGGAAAAATATTCTATCGTCCGCACCTACAGGAATCCGTTTAAAATTCACTTCTTTCAACTCTAATTGATTTTGGAAATACTGAATATGGGCAGCCGTATCAAGCAGAACTAAATCAGATAGTTTACATGCAGACATATCCAAAAAACGAAATAACCGTGACTTTAGAGACGTGGTTTCAAAATAACCGCGGTCAGCAATGACCGTATCATAAAGTGAAATCAGTGGATTAAATACCAGTTTTTTCCGACAGATATATGCCAAAATTTTTGCTAAATAAATATCTAATTGACCAATATATCCGACAATTATCACATCATGTTTTGGTGTAAGAAACAGATACTGAAAAAGAAGCTTGGCTTGAGCAATAATCACCGAAAATAAAAAGGAAAGGGAAAACCCAAAATCTTTTCCTTTTGATTGTGTTTTTTCCCACAACGGTGCATGACATTCAAAAACAGTTACCCCATTTTGTTTCAGTCCTTCAACAAAAATGGCGTTTCGCGGATACGCTTTTTCGTACGTTCCAAAATAACAAACACGCATGGGGTTTAGTCCATCTCTGGTGGCTTAAATTAACCTTGATTGAATCAAACAACCCGCCTGACTCTAGACTCTTTATCCTGATCGCCCCGAGCAATCATTTCAGCGATTATTCCAATTGAGAAGAACCACAACCCCAAGATAAAGACCATCGCTCCGAAGAGCATCATTGCCAAATGGTCATAAAAGGAATGACCTGCGATGAACTTTAACCCAACCACGTACAGTTCGATAAAGAACGAGATTAAGACACAAAATAACCCAAAAAACCCAAACAGATGCAGTGGCTGTTGGGTGTACCGATTAAAAAACAATATCGTGAGTAAATCAAAGAACCCGTGAAAAAGTCGTGAACCTCCGTATTTTGTCACACCGTGTTTTCTGGCATGGTGTTTTACGGGAATTTCTGTGACTCTAAACCTTTTCTGACCTGCCATTGCCGGGATATATCGATGCCGCCCGCCATAAATGTCCACCGCATTGGTGACAGCTTTTCGATAAATCTTTAGCCCGCAGTTAAAATCATGGATATGAACACCGGTAAACATCCGCGTAACTAAATTAAATATTCTAGACGGAAATGTTTTCGTCCAAGGGTCTTTTCGGTCTACCTTCCACCCTGAAACGAGGTCAAATCCTTCTTCTAGTTTTTTCACTAAATTCGGAATTTCTTTCGGGTCATCTTGAAGGTCGGCATCCATGGTAACAATATAATCACCACTTGCGTGTTTGAAGCCTTCTGAGAGCGCAGCAGATTTACCGTAATTACGATGGAATTGAATCAGCGTAACCTGCAGAGTGTCGCCGGAAACCTTTTCTAAATACTCCACGCTACCATCCGTAGAGCCGTCATCGATAAAAATGATTTCCCACGTGTGAAAAGGATTGAGTACTTCGGTAACTTGCTGAATTAATTCCGGTAAAGATCCGATTTCATTATATACCGGAATTACGACTGAAATTGGTGTATTCATATTGTTTAATTCCATTTTACTGATGAAGGGATTGAACGAACAAATCTGGACGACCAGGAGCCATATTCCCTGTCTGTGATTTCTAGAGATAACTCATAATCTTCCTGATGATCTTGAAATAACAGGCTTATTGTTTCGAATCCATTTGATGTAACCGAGGACTTAGAATGCAGAGTAGCATTCAAGGATTTCGATTCGGCAACAGGAATGACGTCGGTTGTGCTTTCAAATGGATCCACGCCCCAAAAGTATTTAGTTAATTCTAAAGGGGAGATCAAACTAACGACAGGAAATTGTTCGATAATTTTCTCTTCAGAGTATCTTCGGTTTTTCATCATATCCCATAGGTGTATCTCATTCTCAAATAATTGTATATACATCGTTCGTCTACCCAGCAAATCCTTGAACTGAATATACGTACTGTCGTTTCTTGAAGTAAAGGAAAAGACTAAATGTCCTTTTACGGTTCCTGATGACGTTATCTTCCCACTGCCACTACACGTTTGATAGGACAATTTTAGTGCATCATATTCCAATATTACTGGCGGAGGTTCTTGAATAACATCTTGAACGCGAGTACACGCACTCAGTAATAACCCCACAATTAACAACAATTTAATGGGAAGGTTTATCATGGCTAATTTTTTCTATAAGTTCAATATTATTCGGATCATACTGAAGGGCTTTTTTAAAATAACCAATTGCCTCTTCGTCTTTTCCTAATATCAGCAACACATCTCCAAGATGTTCCAATACTTCTGCGTTTGTTTCTTCAATCTCAACGGAACGGCGAATGTAATACAAGGCAGAGTCAATATCGTCCAATTGAAAACAAATCCATCCGTACGTATCCAAGTATGCCGCAGATTCAGGTTCCAATGTTATTGCTTTTTTTGACAAAGATTTCGCTAATTCAGGATTACCATCCCGTTCAATCAAGCTATAGGCGTAATTATTGTAGGCTTGTGCGTCCGTGCTGTCAGTTTCAATTAATTGCGTGTATGCGCTATCAGATTG
Source organism: Fidelibacterota bacterium (assembly GCA_014381855.1). Taxonomy (GTDB): domain Bacteria; phylum Fidelibacterota; class Marinisomatia; order Marinisomatales; family JACNKV01; genus JACNKV01. The sequence continues at coordinate 27,952 of JACNKV010000085.1, forward strand.
GCTCCAACGTTCTGTGTTATCATAAACAATCGCAAGCGTATGCAACGTATTTCTGGATTCAGGCCAGAGATGCAAAGCCTGTTCCAAATACGGTAGCGCGTTCTCATATTGTTTTTCTAACTCATACGAAACGCCAAGCAAATATTGAATGGTATAGTCCTCAATAAATCGTTGACTAACATCAGAAAGTAATGCGATAACATACAGATAATCATCATCCAGCATCGCAGCAAGTGCTGCATTTGCATATCCGCTTGAATCCAGTGAATCAACAGCAATCATCTTTTCAGCAAAATATTTTGAATCCGTACTGTTTTCTTCTTCACGAAAAATCGTTGATAATGAATGTAGCGCCGATTGGTGTGTGCTGTCAATATCCACAACATCCAGGAATACTTCTAACGCTGCTTCGGTGTTTTTCAATTCGTAATGCAATAATCCGATTTGTGAAAGGATTTCAGGATCGGCACCTTGTATATTTATGATTTGCTGTAAACTTTCAAGGGCAATCTTAAGGTCACCGTTTAAGACGGCAATCTCTGCTAATGCCTGTCTGTAGTGTATATTTTTTGGATTTTCAAAAATTAATGTTGATATAACATCTTGTGCAGATACATATTTCTTTTGATTTAAGTAAATTTCGACCGCTGCTTCCAACGCATGACTCGCTTCAGAATTTATTTCATAGGCTTTTCTATATAATATTACTGCTTCATCAAACTGCTTTTCAATTTTCGCAATATCTGCAAGGGCAAGAATGTAGTCAATGTTCTCTGCATCAAGTGTACGTAATGACAAGAATTGATCCCTGGCAAAATCAAATTGTTTTCTCATGAGGTACTGTCCGGCTAACAGTTCACGCGGTTCTATGTCTGTAGAATCTAAGGCGATGGCTTTTTTCAGATGATATTCAGAATGCTCCGTTTTACCAAGGTGCCAATAACTTTCTCCAAGAGAAATATGGATCGTGCTTATGTTCGGGTCTATGATAAGCGCATCTTGAAATTCTAATACAGCCATCGCGTAATTCCCCTCGCTCATATAAAACTGACCATCCATAAAATGTTGTAGAGCATCAGGGTTAACTTCGGATTTTTCTTCTACCCGTTTGGGAAGCGATTCATTTTTCAATTCCTGCCTAGGCAATGTTGCACAGGATATGAATAAAATTCCTAAAGTTAAGAGGAAGGTTCGTTGTCGAGTAAACATTTTTACTGTACTAAGATACTGTATTTATTGCTTTGAGTTCTAAAAGTTCCGTGTAGACGCTTTTTAAGCAATTAAGCGTTACAAAAGGTGTTGCCGCCAAGTTTTTTAGCATCATACATTGCTTCATCGGCTTTTTCGATTAATCCCTTCGCCATGTCAGAATCTTCGGGGAATTCTGCTAATCCTGCGCTAATGGTTAATCGTGTATGAGTTTCATCCTGTTCAAATAAAAATGCTTCAATATTTTTAACAATTCGGTTTGCAACAATCTGTGCTTTCTCTTTATTTGTGTCCACTAAAATAATTACATACTCTTCTCCGCCATACCTGGCAACAACATCAATATTCCGGACACTTTCTTTGATAATTTGAGCTACCGTTTTGATCACATAATCACCGAAATAGTGACCAAGTGTATCATTGACTCGTTTAAATTTATCCAAGTCAAGCATCGAGAGAACGAAGGTTTGTTGAAAACGAACGGCACGATTCAACTCCTCTTCAAATCGAATCATAAACGTTCGGTGGTTCAACAAACCCGTCAGTCCATCATGCGTCGCACTTTTGTACATATGCTGATACTCGCGATGCCATGACAAAACAGAACTCAGCACGGATGCCAACATCACGATGGATTGTTTATCGTTTTCGGTGAACGGTCTTGATGAGACTCTTTCCAATGCAAAACATGCATTTTGATCTATGATTACAAAGGGGACATATAAAACAGAAGAGAAATTATAATCCGTTTCTTCTTCAATGTTAAATCGTACTTTATTCGGGTAATCTTGACTCCAATACCGTGATTGGATAATCTCTTTAGACTCTATACACATCCCATGCAACGAAGAGTGCAATGAGAATGTCGCCCCTATTTCTACATTTTCTTGAATTCCGTCAACAAATTTTACAGTCGCTTTCCCAGAATCATTTCCAATAGATATTGTCAATTTATCATAGGAAAAAAATGTGCGGCATAAAGGAAGAATCGATTGATAAATATCCTGTTCGCTGGATTTTAGATCTATTGTAGAATACAGGTTAGTTAAAAAAGACTGATAATCTATTTGTGAAAATAATTCACTAATTTTATCTAATCTTTCCAATCCCATCGAAATTAAGTTCGACAGTACATTCAAAATATTTTTGTCCCGCTTTTCCACATCGCTAAAATGTTCCATGTATAACAAGACACTTCCAACGGGATTATTGCGGTACATAATTCGCTTGCCAAGGAAACACTCACTCCCTCGCCATGTCTTCTCCTGGAATATGGTTTTCCAATCGTCTCGAACATCTTTTTGTTGAAGAATGGATGTTCCTTTTTGCCCCATCAGTACCGTCATTAATTTATCATCATGTGAAATATTTTTCTTAAATATGTTTGACGTGGCTTTTTGAAGCATTTGTCCGCCATGGATAGAATCCACCATATATATAGCAATCTGATAATAAGGGTGAACCGCTTTTGCTAAACTAAATATTGCATCAAGCAGTTCATCATAATACGTATCGACTTCTTCAGGCGTAATTTGTTGATGCGCTTGATGAGTACCTGTCTGTTTTTCGTCGATTTTCGTATCATTTGAAAAGTATATATATAGTAATGAAATCAGCAACATGATGACAGAAATTGCCCGCAGAACAATGATTAAAACATTTCCTTCTCCTTCCATAAAAAGAAGAATAACGAGACTGATAGTGAACAGTCCCGCAAATGTTAGTGCTGTTTTATTAAGGATATCCAAATTCATATTAAAAAACCCCGCTGTAAAATTACACAAACAGCGGGGAGAAATAAAGGAAGATTGTTAATTATTGCTAATTAATTAATGTGTGTGTGGTGAGTAGTAAATCGGTGATTGTCGTAACGTAGTGGAGACCCCGTGTGCTTGTGTTTACATCCCGCGTTTTTTGCGGGGGTGAGTGCCTGCCCGCCCGCCTGTCTGCCGAAGGTACGTAGGCATGGAAGCAAAGCGTGGGCGGTGTAGTTGGTTATTTGTTGTAGTGAAGCGGAACCGGGGTTACTGATTTTTAACCAGCCGTATTTTATTTTTTATGTTGGACCGGCGTTTATCCATTTGGACCTCAACATTAGCGGAGTCCTCCTCTGCACCAGCCAAGGATTCCATCCTCAATTCATGAGGCTGTGTAGCGGGTGACTGTACCGGAGCTGATTCCTGTGTAAAGTGATTGGGAATCGGTGTCGGTCCCTGAGAAGAATCCGGGATCATTTGCAAGCCAATCATTATCAAGCCAACGACAGCCACGGACATCAAACCGGCGTAGAGAGGCGTAAACCCAAATACGGTGTTTCCGGGTTTAACACGCTGAGCAGGGCGATTTTTTTCAACATCCACTTTACGCATTAATTGACCCATAAAATCCGGTGAGGTTTTTACATCGGGCATTTTCTGCATATTGTTTATCACTGAACGTACCCGTTCAACTAAAACGACGGATTCCGGATTATTTTCTATGTAATCCTCAAAGTCCTTTCGTTGAGAAAGCGTTAGTGTATTTTCAATATATTCTGATATACTATCTTCAAACTGATAACGATCCATCGATAGGGTTTCCTCCTAATAATGTCTGAATTCTTTCAAGGCTTCTTGTAATTGTAGCCTTGCACGATTTATGCGTGATTTTACTGTTCCAAGCGGAACGTCAACGATTCTACTAATTTCCTCGTAAGAAAGTTCCTGAATATCTCTCAAGATGACAACGGTCCGAAAATGGAGAGGAAGTTCCTGGATCGCTTCCTGGATTTGCACTTCAGCAAATTCACTCTCAACCGCTTCGCCTGTTTCCGGCTGCACAGCCGGCAAATCATAATCTCGCTCTTCATGTCCCATTTGACTCAGTAGGGTAGTTTTTCTGCGTTTGCGTTTACGAAGCTCCGTTTTTGCTAAATTTCCTGCAATAGTATAGACCCATGTAGAAAACTTTGCGATTTCCTTATAATAATGCTTATGCGTATACACTTTCACTAAAGCATCCTGGACAATATCTTCTGCCTGCTCCATATCTCCCACAAAACGAAATACGAAGGTCATCAACCGATCACGATAGCGCTTGACAAGCTCTATGTATGCACGTTCATCGCCTTGTTGAAAGCGAATGATGAGTGCTTCGTCCGTATATCTGTGGTCTTTATCCATTGGACTTGAATGTGCTAAACAGGAACCGGACGAGTTCTGTTTCATCGGAAATTGTGGTAGACTTGATGCGATAGTCAACATCCCCTAGTTGAAATAATGCGTGATCAATTTCTTGCCGTGAAAACTTTTTTGCAAACTGTGGAATATTCTTTTTCACAGAAGGCGGCAGAGGAATATAACCCATCCTTGGATTAAAAGTTCCCGGTGACATTTTTTCGTACAAAAGCTCTTGAAAAAAACTGACTAACGGGTACATCAAACTCAACATCGTTTCGTTCTGGTTTAGAAGAGACCGTCCTGTAAGTAATGATTTCGCCAAATCCTTTTTTGCCACAGATGCAATAAATTCCCAACGTTGATAATCACGATTCCACCCTGCAAATTGATAAACCAATTCCGGTGTGATTGCATCTTCTTTGTCTGTCATGATGCATATTTTACTCACCTCATTCGCAATATGATGCACAGAATCACCGGCGATTTCTACCAGTGAGTCAATGACACGTCTATCTACTTTTCTTCCATATTCATTAAAAAAATACTGCACCCAAATTCTTATTTTATCTTCATAGGGTTTTCTGACATTGACAGAATCCAATGCTGACCTCAGTTTTGTGATAAACGCACGTTTTTTACTACTGTCTTCATTGACGATAATAAGGCAGTGATTGTGAATGGGAGAATTACAATACGCCAACATTTCTTTTTGTGCTTTTTCTCTTAATACATGAGGATTTTGCAGAATAAATAATTTTTTACTGGAAAATAAATCTGTTTCAATTAATCGATCGATGATTTCCTTCCCTCCCATTTCTTCGGGTGTCAGTAATGTCCGATTAACTACGGCCTCGCCAAAAAATGCTTTCTCTAATTTTTTGATAAATATTTGCTGAATAAATTGGTCATCGCCCTCAAGAAAATATACCGGACGTATATCTCCATTCTCAATTGCGCGTATAACGGTTTTAATTTCTTGTTCCATGGTCTTTGAATCTATCCAACATACTAAATAAAATCACAGCAGAAAACGCCAAAACAAAACTGACTAACCGCTCAGTCACTGCCATATGTAAAACATCAACATTCTTCCAAATAATCGTTGAAACGGACCCGACAATCAACCCGGCAATAACACCATTTTTTGTTGTATGTTTCCACCAAAGTGTTAACACCAATGCCGGTCCGAAAGAGGCTCCCAATCCACTCCATGCATACGACACCATTTCAAAGACCAAATCGGTTGACTGCCATGCGAGATAGAATGCGACAACACCAATCACACCCGTCAAAAGTCTGCCAAGACTAAGTGAATTAATATTTTTCAAAATACTTTTCTTAGATTGTCCGACAATATCTTCGGTTAATACTGTTGTACTGACTAATAATTGAGAATCTGCCGTAGACATCATCGCAGCTATTGCGCCGGAGATGAATATCCCGGCTAACCACGGCGGAAGTAAATTTGCGGCCATGATCGGCATCAATTTTTCGGGGTCATCAAGATTCATTATTGATAAAATTTCGCCATTATGATGTAACACTCCACCGGCAATGAGCTTCGCTCCGACAAGTCCAATCAAAAGTGAACCCATGAATGCAGGAATCGCCCAGGCGATGGCAATCCGGCGGCTCACTTTTATATTATCTGCATGGTCAATCGCCATATATCGGACGATCAAATGCGGTTGTCCCATGTATCCGAGCCCCCAACTTAATCCGGCGACTGCTCCCAGCAATGCACTTACACCAGATTGTCCTCCATACAATGTTGACCAATCTAACACCTGTGCGGACGGAGACACCCCTGATAGTTCGATCCAACCGACGATGGGTAAGATGACTAATGTTCCAATCATGATAATTCCCTGGACTAAGTCCGTCCATGCGACGGCGAGAAACCCGCCCATAATCGTGTACGATAAGATAATGATAGCGCCTACGATCATACCTTCCATGTGCGAAAAACCGAATGTCACGTGGAGGACCTTCCCTGCGCCGGAAAATTGTGCGGCAACGTAAAATGTGAAAAAGAACGTGATGATGATTGCGGAAAGTAACCGAATTGCGCCTGTTTCATCTTTGAATTTTTTTGATAAAAGTTCCGGGATGGTCAGAGCATCATATTTTTCGGTGAGCGTTCTGATAGGTTTTGCAATGATTATCCATGAAACAATAATCCCAAGCACACACCCAAGTGCCGTCCATGCCTCTAATAATCCGGCGGCAATTGCGGCACCCGGCAACCCTAAAATAAGCCATGCGGATTCACCGGAAGCTCTCTCTGAGAAAGCAATAACCACAGGACCAAGACGGTTACCTCCCAACGCAAAATCCTTCAGGTTCTTCATCATACGGGAAGTGACAAATCCAACTCCCATGATGACAAAGAGATAGATGATGAATGTGAGACTAATAATATTCACAGGTTAAAGTGCTAGGGTGTTAGGTGTTGTACGTTAGGCGTTTGGTGTTCAAAATTTATTTTGTTTTTTTTATTCAAATTTGTTGTAACCTATTAACTTATTATGTCTCCCCGCCTGAAAAACGATGGCGGGCAGGCCCGCCTGCATTCTTTGTCGGGCAGGCAGGCTGTCTCCAGTTTAAAATAATATAGTGACAAAGCCCAAAACAAGGCAATAAGCTCCGAACCAGTAAAATTTTCCTTTCCGCAGCAACGTAAGTAACCACTTTAATGAAATCCAGCCAACAAGAAATGAACTGAGGAATCCGGCAGACAAGATGGATAACGGAAGAATCGATTCAGCAGAACTCATCGCATCAAGAGCCGTAAGCAATCCTGCTCCGGCTAAGGCAGGAATCGCTAATAAAAAGGAAAACCGTGCAGTTTGTTTAGGATTCAACCCCATCAATAAGCCAATACTTATCGTCGAACCTGAACGTGATATTCCCGGAATAATTGCAAATGCCTGTGCAATACCGATCCAAAGTCCTTTCCAAATTGTGATATTTTCTATTTTTCCTGACGTCCATCGTGTTAAAATTAGGATAATGCCGGTCACCATTAATGCCCCTGAGACTAAACGAATATTGTCGAATGCGGACTGAATATCCTCCTTAAAAACCAACCCAATTATTACTGCCGGTATTGTCCCAATCAGTATCGCAAGGACGTATTTCTGAGTCGTTCGGTTCTGCAACGAGCTTACAATACTGATGATGTCATTCCAAAATACGACGACAACACTTAATAGCGTTCCAATGTGAACCGCTACTTCAAAGGTGTTTCCAGGGATGTGGATTCCAAGTAAATGCTGTCCCAGTACCAAATGCCCCGAGCTGCTGATTGGCAGGAATTCTGTAAATCCTTGAAGGATTCCAAGTATGATAGCGTCAATGAATGTCATAGTATCAAAATACTGAAAGGGAATTTATTGAAAATACTTAAAACAGTAGATGGAAAAATTATTAAACTATTAAATGTTTTCAATAATTCTATGAGTCCACTCCGAAAAGGTCAATTTGGGCTACCTGCCCTTTCTGGAGTGGACTCATTCTATTTTATCACGATGATTAATTTCTCCAACCCAACATCGCAATCATACGCCCTGATTTCTCACCGTCTCTTCGATAAGAATGGTAGGTCTCAGCTCTACATTGCGTACATTCAATCATCATTGTGATTTGCTTTTGCGGGATGCCTAAAGAAATGAGTTTGTTCTCAACCACCCCAAGCAGATCAAGAAAAGACCTATCACCTTTTCCGGGTCGGATATTTTTCTCTTCAAATTGTTTGGCAACTTCCGGACCAACTTCATAGCAGCATTCCCGAATGGACGGACCGATTAATACATGCAATGATTCTTTTTCCGTACCTAGTTCATAAATCTTATTTACTCCATTTTCGATGATATTTTTAGTTATACCTCTCCAGCCGGCATGAATTAACCCGGTATTTTTATTGACAGAGTCTACAAAAAACAGCGGAATACAATCCGCAACTTGTATCGATAACACAACACTTTTTTCTGCAGTAATCACGCCATCTGTATCATGATATTTTCCGGGGTTTGTGATAATTTTAACATTCCCGGAGTGAACTTGCTCCGGCAGGACAAGACCTTCAGAATTTAGTTGAAGCTGATGCGCCAGTTCAATTCTGTCCCGGGGAGGTGAAAAAGGAAATGATCGCAGACTAAACCCTGCACGTATATTTTCAACAGGAAAATAATGTGATAAATCTAAGAATGAGGACATCGTTGATTGTTAGGCTTTGGAGTGAATTGACTGCGTCAATTCTACGCAGACGAAGTTGGCGTTATGGGTAAACACTGAACTAATGATTGGCGAAGCCAACAATCACTTACCGGTCTCGCCGGTAATAAGTGAATCCCCTTTAAAATATCCTATAGATTGAAAGGCTGAGTTATGGTATCGTAGTATCTGAAGTGTAGTGTTCACATTCCGGGATGTACCTGTGAATGAGATGATTTTTCCATCGCCGTGATACTCATCTGTGGAGGCTAAGCGTTCCCACACACTATTGCGATTTGCTCTTGTGGTCTCCATGGCACCCATCAAAAGTTTTCCACAATCTATTCCCTGAGAATAATAATACGATTCTTCAACGGACATTCCTTTGTGCATCGTAGTTTTATACGTTGGTGTAATCACAATCATACTATCCAAATGAGGTCCGATATTCTTTTCATTTAGAATATCCAAATTTTGCCATGCTTCATTTCCGATGACAGTCGCGGACAAATTGTACATAGGAAACTGTGTAGCAATATACCGTAGGTGCTCAGAGATAATCGGCATGTAAATCGCATCAATCGTGTTCAGAACGACCAGGCTCGAGTCTCTGGATGTCATCACTTTTTCTTTTGTCTCGGGTAAATCAAAAAAGTCATCACCGGAGACATCAAACAGAGCATCGAGACTGTCAATTTCCATCCCAAGGAATTCATCCGTTTCCTTTTCCATTGGAAGAAGCTCCCATGCACGCGATCGGATGGATTTAAACTGGCGGGTTAAATCTTCAGGCGTCTCGGAATACCATTCCACCGCAACAGGCTCTTTTCCTAAAATATTCAGCTCAGAGAGGAATGCTTCCGTCAATTGCTGCCCCTTCTCATCAGAGGGCGATAATACAGCAATCGAATCCAAACCAAGTTCCAAAACGGCTGTCCTTGCTGCGTAGCGTCCACGAACTTTTAAATTGGGGTTCATTTGAAACACAGAGGAGGACAATTCCGTTAAACCATTTTGTGTCGAAATTGGTATTATCAGCGGCAGTTTGGAATCCATCATCGTATTGACAGCAATGAGAGAATTCTGTTCACTAATCGGACCAACAATCGTCAGGACGTTCTTATTATTTTTCAGCGCTTGAATTGCTCGGATGGTTTTTATATCTCTGCTTTGATTATCATAAACAAGATAAGACGGCTTCAGCAAACGACCGGTATCAGTCGCTGTATATCGAAGCCCCGCTAAAAACGACCTTCCAGCGGTTTTATGCTGCCCACTGAGTGGAAGGACAACACCAATTTGCACATTCTTTTGGTCCCGCCGATATGTCGCTAAAATCAATCGCTCATACACATCAAAATAGATATCCGGAACCGCCTCGGGCTGTATACGATTCAGGGTTATAAGACTTTCATCGTGATGACCTTTTTCCAGTTGATTGTACGATTTTGCAAGAAAAAGTATCGCACGTGCAGTACTGTCATATTCTACTGATAGCCGTTCATCAAGGAGCTTTTCATCAATGGTATATCCCATCGTTTTCACTAAGCGATGATCGATCTTTGTTAATAGTGTATCCGAGGGAGAATATTTCCGGCTTTTCAAGTACATCCGGAAGGCAGAAGAGAAGTCACTATTCCGAATAAAAATATCCCCATAAGATAGATACACATCGCTCAGATACGTGCTTTTCGGGAAACGACGGAGAAAATCCCGTCCTAACTGCATTGCCTGTTCATCTTTCTCAAGCATGACAGATGTCTTTATCAGCAGCAGCATTGTCGTAGAGGTATATTTTCCGGCACCTGCTTCAATAAGCGGTTTAAGAGTTCTCTCCGCAGAAACGTAATTTTTCTCATTAAAGTGGACGACCGCTGTCTTAAGCTGATCCCGAATCATTCTGGTTTTCAGCCATCCCTGCCCCATTAGCACGGACTGTAAAAGCACCACACAGACGGCGATGATAATGAGTTTTTTATTCCACTGT
>JACNKV010000134.1 GCA_014381855.1 Fidelibacterota bacterium
CTGAAAAATCCGTAGTACAGACATTCTTGTCTGTACAAAGTTCACACGACTAACTTTCGCCGGAGTAATATCTAAGCCCTTGTAATTTCAGAACTCAGAACTCAGAATTCAGAACTCAGCACATAGCCCCGATGGGTGGGTACTCGAACCCGCCAAAGGTTTGTGCGCCTAGGCGTGCGGACCCGTCTGCTCCGGGCAGGCCAGCCAAAAAACCGGCGGGCAGGCAGGCACTCTAATCATTTTACCACGAGCGACTTTGGAAGATTCCACCGCGCTGCTCCAGTTTCAAATCACTTAAGGTTGGAGACTTGACATTGATTTTCAAATATACACCTTGTCCGTAACCGTTTGGTGTCCAGTTTAATGAGAGCTCCCAGCAGTGGAGATCACGATAGAGTGAGACGGAATGGCTGACCAAATTACGCTCAATCAAGTCAAATCGTGCGTTATATTTTAACTTCCAGTTTTCGGTGAGCTGAACGGAGGAGTTTGTGTTTAACCAAAATGTTTTTGTCGGATTGAGCGGGTTTGAGTTTTGAAGCGAGTATCGGACACTTAAACGAGTTGACCATAGTTTTCCGTCTTCAACCGGTTTCTTCAATTCATCTAAAAATGAAGTCCTGGTTTGATAAGTTGGCTCTTCTTCAGTTGTCCCGGCTGTATCTGCAGCGGTTTCTTCGGATGCCCCTTTAAGATGTTTCCCCGAAAAACTAAATCCCGTGGAAAAACTCATCCTTGTCAACCGCGGGAAGAGTAATCCACTGTCGAGACGATTGAACTCAGGTGAGCGAGTGCCGTCTTTGAATGAATAAAAATCGTGAGACATAGACATATCCAGACTGAGAATATTCGCAATTTTTGTACGAAGAGTTGAAGACAGATTTGCCAGCCGAAACTCATCCGCCGCAAAATTATACGACGAGGACATAGACCAGCTGAGTAAATCTACCTTTTTTTCTTCCCCTGATTTCGTTATTATCTTTGCTTTAAATACATTGCTCATCGACATTGTCATGGATTGGCGCTCGCTGCTTGGTGTTGATCCTGCAGCCGTGCCTTTGAAACGATCCCATGTTGTATCCTGAAACGTCTGATAATATCCGAGATCAACACCAAATAGGGGTTTGGAAAAATCAGGGGTGTACGAGTATCCGATGGAGGGAGAAATAACATGGCGTATTGCTTTAAGTCCGGCGATATTTACCGGAATTAATCCATAAATATTTGTTTTGGAGTTCAGGCTGAATCTGCCGGTGGTTTTTGCGGCAAAACCGGGCTTCTCGTATAAATAGACATCCCCGGAATCATCCACTGCTGCAGCTATGGAGGATTCGATCCATTTAGACTGAATCGACAAACTTGGGACTAACGAAATGTATTTAAAAATCTTTTGTGATGCGTTCAACGAAAAACTGTGATCCATGGAGTTGTTTCGCTCAGATTGAGAAATTCCATCTCCATTTTCATCCAATTGCCATTGAAAAACAGTTGTGCTGTCGTTTAGATTGACCTCCTCTGCCTCGTACCACGTTTGTACTTGATTCGTAAACGTCGAAGAATAACTCCATTTGAGAGTATTATACCAGTGGATATCGGAACGTTTTGTCGGGAAGAGGGTACTCATCATGTGGCTGAAAGATAATTTTGGAAATGTAGACGTTATATGTGTAATGCGCGCCGATGCCGATGAGGGTGGCTGATAAAATACAGAAGTGGAGTCTATCCGCGAATTTGCCATCAGATCTTGTTTAACTGATAAATTGACACTCAGGGAATTGTTTGATTTACGCCAATTTTTTTTATAGGTTGCATTCGACACCGCCTGTTGTTTTAGACGTTTTTGTGGATCCAAACCGGTTTCGCGATTGTACTCCCCATTGCTGTAATAGCTGGCATTTACACGAAAAGATTGATTTCGCCGCATGACCTGATTATGATTCCACTTTAGCACATAATCGGTTTTTCTACTGTCTCTAATTCCAATGATGTCTCTCTCCCCGCCGGTTAAGAATTGCCGGGTTTCTAAATGCAAATCCCCACTGTATTTATATCGTTTTTTATAATGATTTAATGCCTTAAACGTCATGCCTTGTTTATCGGCAAAGTTTAGTAGAAACCTAGTATCCCAGTAAGGACTTGCTGCCCAGTAATACCCCAACCCGTCGATAAACTGCCCACGGATTCGCGACTCTCCGTACGATGGCATAATCCAACCAGAGTGACGAGCACCGCCTTTATGCGGAAAGATGGCAAACGGCAAACCCATAATTGGAATGCCCCCGATATATAGCACGAGAGGTTTGGCAATGACTTTATCGTGTTGAATCATTTTCATTTTATCACTGTCGAAATGGAAATGCGGAAATTCTAAATCGCATGTAGTATAAATACTATTTTGAACGTAGATAGAAGACTTGTCTTCGTTGCGAATTTCTTCACCGTAATAAAATCCATCGTCGGCTTTTGTCGCTCCATTGACCACACGACCGTGGCGTGTAATCAGATTATATGTCATCGAATCGCCATCCATAGGCTCTCTCCCGGTTTCCAGTAGAGACGGACGAAACTCTTTAGTCGTTGAATCTCCGGGTGTCGTTGGAAATGCGTGCAGTAGATTGGTTGTCCAATCAATATTCACATAACCGGCAAGGAGGTCCATGTCTTCGTAATGCAGTTTGGCATTTTGATGCAAATTTGTAATCTCCTCCGTGACGCGATAATCAATGATTTTTGATTCGTACGAAACGGGGGAATTCATATCCCCGCTGGTGGTGTCCGGTGTGTAGGTTCCGCGACTGCCTCCGATGACAACAATCCTATTCAAATCGTCATCCGCAAATTGCATGGATATGGTATCTCCCGAGGCATCATTCACACCTTGATAGAGAGAATCTTCGAAGATATGATAAAGTGTTGTCGCCATTCCTTCCAGTCGCATGGAGTCTAAACGTCCATCGGTAAATATGCCGAAAAGGTGTTTTCCGCTCATTTTGTTTTCGTAACTGACAGGATGTTTTTGTGACACAGAGTCCGTGCCTGAATGTACCGATTCCCGCCAGCCGGATACCGTGGAGACGGCATGCGCGTCAGAAGGAATATCCATATTTTGGAGTTCCTCATCACGGTACTGAAGAATAATTTCGCTCCCTGAAATCGTCCGGCTGTTTTCAATCACTTTCGGTTGAATACTCAGTCGTGTTGTTTCATTTTCGTGGTCGTAGCTTGCGAATCCGCATGTGGCAGTTCTCTCTTCTTCTGTAATGATTACATTCCCCGATGCGGAGTAGGATACGGCATCAGTTTCGTCTGGTTTTACATAAGAAATTTTATCTGCTGTAATTATCTGATCAACTTGTGTAAGACGTGTATTTCCAAACGCATCCCCGCTGTCTAATTCTGAAAAGTAATAGAGCGAGTCTGCAATCAGATCGTAATCGGCATCCCAAATATGTGTGGATTGAAATGCTTTGAAAAGGTCGTTTTTGGAATCAAAATGTAAAGAATCACAGGTAAGTGTCATCTTGTCATTTTTCACGGAGACAGCTCCGGTCATCCATCCTTGATCTGACGATTCGCGGTACTCCGCTCGATGAGAGGAAATAGTCATATCCTTTTTTACAAAAACAACATCTCCTGTTAAAATTTGCACGGATTGACCGTTTTGGGTGATATTTTCCAGCTTATCTGCCCGTTGCAGATGCAGACGATTATCCGCGAAGAGAAGCGTCGTAAAGCTGAAAGCTAAAAGTTGAAAGCTGAAGCGAAGCTGAAACCCCGTGTTTTTTGCGGGGCTAAAAGTTAAAAGTTTCTTGCACACAAAAGAGGAAATCAGAAGGTTATGAGTTGGTTTTGCATTTGCTTGTTTTCTCGTTTGCTCATTTACTTGTCTACTCATTTACCCATCAACCAGTTTAATATCGCTCCGGCCAGCAGGTTTTCAGGCGTTTTAAGATAAATTTTTCGTAACCGATATTTGTAGGTTTGTAAAACATGCTTTTGTTTCCATCCGGGAAATAATTTGCATCGACAAAATGGTCAGGATGTTTGTGCGGATAATCATAATCTTTTCCGTAATCCATTGATTTCATCAGATTCGTTGGTGCATTTCGTAAATGCAAAGGAACGCCGGGAGTTCCTTCATTTTTTACTTTCGCAAGTGCTTTGTTTACTGCTGTGTACGATGCATTTGATTTTGGCGCGCTTGCAAGATAGGTTGTTACCTGAGAAAGAATGATTGCAGCTTCCGGCATCCCAATCATATGCACTGCCTGAAAACCGGACACCGCTACGGAGAGTCCCATCGGGTCGGCATTTCCGATATCTTCTGAAGCCAGTATTATCAATCGGCGCGCAACAAACTCCGGTTTTTCTCCACCCTCAAGCATCACAGCCAGCCAATACACCGCCGCATCCGGATCACTTCCCCTAACAGATTTGATAAAAGCACTAATCGTATCGTAGTGGTAATCCCCGGTTTTGTCGTAAATCTGAGTTCGGCTCTGAAGCGCTTCGGATAATATTTCTTCGGTAATCACTCCGTTCTCTCCGGAAAGAGAGATAGAAACGTCCAGCGCATTCAGCATTTTTCTGGCATCCCCGCCCGCAGATTGAATTAACCTCTGCCGAATATTTTCATCAAGTTGGATAGTCCCTTTCTGAAGAAGAATGTCTGTTGCAAACGCATGGACAAGAATGGTAGAAAGTGCTTGAGCCGATAATGGTTTTAAAGTGAGGACACGGCATCTTGATAGAAGCGGGCTAATTACTTCAAACGACGGATTTTCTGTAGTAGCACCGATTAACGTAACGATTCCTTCTTCCACGGCATGAAGGAGAGCATCCTGCTGGGATTTGCTGAACCGATGAATTTCATCAATAAACAGGATGGTTATCTTACCTGAATCATGATTCGCTTGACCCGATGCAATAATTCTGCGCAGATCTTTTACGCCGCTGGACACCGCAGAAAGTTCGTGAATTTCTGCATCGGTAGAATGCGCAATAATCCGTGCTAATGTGGTTTTTCCGGTTCCTGGAGGTCCCCAGAAAATCATGGAGAACAATTGCTTGTTTTTGTTAATGAGCGAGAGGATTCGCCCCTTATCAATTAAGTGCGATTGCCCGATGAATTCATCGATCGTTTTTGGGCGTACTCTGTCCGCGAGCGGCGGTAAATGCCGGTTAAATAAGGATTCTGTCTCTCTTGTCATGCTTCAATTTATTGAGCCTGCGGTATTAAACAAAGATGAATTGTAGAAAGCATGAAGCGTAGAGTACAGAGAACAAAACGTTCATTTTACCTTCTTCCTTCTCACTACTCACTATTCGCTCCTAAATTTTTCTTTCGTAATTTCGCAGTGAAATATGGAGATATTATGACGAACATGATATGGAAATTAATGATAACCGCAGGAGTTGTACTCTTGGCAGTAAACGGCTGTACCCAGTCGAAGGAGGTTGTGTTGGAAAACGGATTGAAACTGATAGATCATAAAATCGGCGAAGGAGATTTAGCAGAAAAAATGGATAAAATCACGGTGAATTATACAGGAAAATTAGAAGATGGAACGATGTTTGATTCATCGAAGAACCCCGGACGTGAGCCTTTCGTATTTACATTAGGTGTCGGAATGGTCATTAAAGGCTGGGACGAAGGATTTGCTGGAATGAAAGTCGGTGGCACGCGGACATTAACCATCCCGCCGGAACTTGGCTACGGAGCACAAGGTGCCGGTGGCGTCATTCCACCAAATGCTACGCTAATTTTTGATGTTGAGCTGCTGGGTGTGGAGAAATTTTGACGTTGAGTACCTATTTAAATGAGGTCATAACAGGTCAAAGACAACTGAAATATCCACACATCACAAAGAAAAGATTGTAAGCCCATTAGAGAACTAAACATAAGGGGAATATAAACGCTATATGTCGTATACGCATACGTTGTGTGCAATCGTCTTAAGAAGGAGCGGATTAAAATGCTTAAAGCCATCATCATACATTGGGACAAGAAAGAAGCCTTGAAATATGTATAGTAGCTCAGAGTACACGGATGGGACGTTAGTTACGAGTACAAAGATGGGGCAGAGGCCTACTGTGCGATCAAGAAAAACCTGCCAGATGCCATTATAATCTAGGGTAAAGTCGTAAAAGAGCCACTGAAGGGACTCGAACCCCCGACCCGTTCATTACGAATGAACTGCTCTACCAGACTGAGCTACAGTGGCAATTGTTTAGTTTTCTTTCAAAAACCGGGTGGAAATTTAAGTGTAATTTTGAAATGATGTATTAAAAATATTCCTTGAAATTTACCTGAAAATTAGTTCATTTTCCGGTGGGCGTATGAAGACACTATTTATAAATATCGCACTTGTTTTTATGATGACCGGCATCGGAATTTCCGATAATGAAGCGATTTACATCCTTCATTCGAACAATACAAACGGCGCACTTGAGAATTGTTATTGCCCTGACCATCCGCTGGGCTCTCTTGAAAAACGTGTTGAGTTTGTCAAATCATTCCTTCGTGCTCATCCGAATACCATCATTGTTGATGCTGGGGATTTATTCTCTCCGGTTTACAGACCGCTGAAAGACAGCTTAGTTGCTGAAGCGTATAAACTAATTCCATACGATGCGATTTTACCCGGGGATCAGGAATTGACTCGCGGACAAATTTATCAGGAAAAACTACTTCGGAACACCGGGGCAGATCTTGTACTGTCAAATTATTCATCTGAATGGCTGCCAGGGATGCTGAGTAAAAAAATAATCATGCGTGGTGGAAAAAAGATTGCCATCCTAGGGCTGTTAAGTGAACGTGCTTTTCGCTATTATCCAAATGAAGTGAAAAAAGCGATGTCTGTTCATGATCCCGTTTCTATAATTCAACCGATGATAAACGATCTGAAGAAAGACGTGGATGTGATAATTTTGTTGACACATCAGGGGTTTGATGCCGATAAAGAACTTGCCGAAAAACTTAGTGGTGTTGATGTCATCATTGGGAGTCACAGCCAGACAACTGTCATGAAACCACAGGAAGCGAATGTCACAATAATTACACAAGCTGGGAAAAACGGCTATTATATGGGTGTCGTGAAATTGTCGTTCAACGGGATTGGGGAGATTTCGTCCAAAACCGGTTGGCTGGAAGCCATGACCTTAGAAATGCCGGATAACCCGAAGGTAATGAGACTCATCAAAGAATATGAAGAAAAAAGCGGTTTGGTTAATCGTGCAAAAAAGAGATACAAACATCCTTGATTTGGGATGAAGTAAATGAAGGAATAAACGTAGAATGGAACAGATAATAAACACACTAACATCCAACCCGATTTATTTGGTTATTGCAGTTATTTTGTCATTAATCATAATTTTCGGAGTCATAAAAAGGTTGATAAAACTTGTGCTTTTAGTTGCCGCGATATTTGTGCTATATGTTGCATATATGATGTGGACAGGACAGGACGTCCCGGACACATTTGAAGACGTGAAAAAGTCGGCACAGGAATCGGTGGAGAAAGGGACAGACTGGATCAAGAAAACCGTTGAAAAAAAAGCAGCAGAAAAAGTAGATCAAATTACCAAAGAAATCCTGGAATAACTTGATTGTTTCTCTATAAAACACCCCGCAAAAAATGCGGGATGTAAACACAAGCACATGGGCGTCTACGCTATGCTTCGACTTTACGAACCTTTACTTTATAAACTTTCAACTAAAATCGCCGGTAGCCTCTAAAATAATATCTTTAAACATATTTCCGAATATCAGAATGAGAAAGAGTACAATGGCGAAAATGACGATGGTGATAATGAACAATATGCCATTCAGAAGCATGGAAGAACGAAATTTATCGATTGCGGAAATGAATCCCTCAGGTGTCTTGTGATACAAACTGTATCTCAAGTGAGCGGAAGCTGAGTTTAATCGAGTTCCGATGAGAATGTAAAATACACCTATTATCACCGTTGGAATTGAGCCGATGAAAATTGTCAGAGAGTACAGTATCCCAATGAGGATGTTAACAACCCCAACAAATTTGCTCCAAAAAGCTAATTTATTCAGCGTTTCTCTTCCGTGGAAATCCAGCGGATAATTGAAAGTAAGATTGTCGTGTGTATGATTTATAGGTTCAGACATAATGTTTGGTGATTGGTTATTTGTTATTGGT
>JACNKV010000135.1 GCA_014381855.1 Fidelibacterota bacterium
TAACTTCTTATATACATCAAGATGTTCCAATTTCTTCATAAGCAATATTCCTTAAAAAAAGATTATTTCATGACGGCTGCAAACGGCATAGCCGTTTTATTGGGTGTGTTTTTCCTCAACGGATATATTGCGAGACAATATGGGCTTGAGATTCTTGGTGAGTTTTTACTGGTTCGTAGAACTTCATTTGCTATTATGGGCATTATATTAATCGGAATGAACGTTGGTCTGCCCAGTTTAATTGGACGATATAAAAATGAAAATATTGAATGGGGTGCCATCATTATTTATATCATGATCACATTACCCATCATTGGGGGAATTGCTTACGTCATCAATGAAGGGATTGTGTCGGGTTTTAATAATAAGCACTCCTTGGCATATGCTCTTTTTTTAAGCGGTGTTTCCCTGCAATATTTGACCTATGGTCTGTACAGAGGACATCTGAAAATGGCAGGCGCAAATATTCTTCATATTGTTAGCACAGCACTTATCCCAATAGTTACATTTTTATTGGTAGGCGAATTGTCAATAAGCCTCTTGATAATTGGTATAAGTGTGATTTTATTCAACGTGGTCGCTTTGTACTCTCATCATGCATCAACAAGTAAAAAAAAAATAAAATGGAATTCCATACGATTAATCCTGCGATTTGGATTGGCAAGGCTTCTCAGCTTTATTTCGCAATTCATTTTGCTTACCGGAGCTCCAATACTTGTATCTTTTTATAATCCTTACACCGATTTAGCTTATTTTAACTCACTTATTAGTCTTGTCAGGCTTTTGTTGTTTGTCGTTGGACCATTGGGTGTAGTGCTTTTACCAAGAATTGCAAAGGCGATTAAAGAAAATACAGAGTCTCAAATAACAAAGGGGCTTGAATCTTTATTAAAGATAATTATACTTTATAGTGGATTGGCTGCCATATTTCTAAGTTCAATAGGAGGAGTCATTCTAGAGGTATGGTTAGGCTCTGTTTCTGCATCGGGACAGTGGATGGCTTCGGTTTTATTGTTGGCCATTCCATTTTATTTAATTGTGGAGATAATGAGGAGCCCGATTGATGGGTTCTCCTTGAAAGGTCATAATTCAATAATTTACGGTGCTGCGGCATTAGGGTTGATAGTTTCTTTCTTTTTGTTGGTTTACAGTGGCGTCTCTGAATTGCATGCGGGTATTTATAGTTTTTTGATTGGGTATATTATTGCCGCAATAGGAAGTATCATGGTTATTCGTAAATTAACGGATATTGCTTTCCCCGGAATTAGCTATTATCTCTTAACAGTTATTTCGTTTGTCGGTCTATATGCCTTTAACTACTTAATTGATTTCATGCTTTTTCCTGTTGCTGTTCAAAGTGTATTAAAACTTGTAGTATTTCTAAGTATTAGTGGCATTATAATGATAAGAAACAAAGATGATTTCCAGAGTGTATTTCAACTTTCAAATGAGATATGATTAGTTCTGAAAAAAAAACAAAAATATTTATATTTACTTCAGTTCATCCATGGAATGACATCCGAATATTTCATAAGCAAGCAAAAAGTCTAGCCAAATATTTCTCTGTCGAGTTGCATGCCCCGGCAGAATTCAAGGAGAAATATTTTTGTAATATTACTGTTTATGGTTTACCGCTGTGGAGGAGAAAGGCAGATAGATTTAAAACACTATGTATTTTATTATACAGGGTGTTGAAATCAAAAGCTGATATTTTTCATCTTCATGACCCGGAACTAATTATACATGGCATCATCTTAAAGGTGCTTCGTCGAAAAAAGGTACTATTTGATATGCACGAAAACACCAGTCAATTAATAAACGAACGAAAGTGGATTCCATCTTTATTAAGAAGCCCACTTGGTTTGTTTCACAAAGTTATTGAGCATTTAGCCATTAAACTGTTTGACAGGATTATTCTTGCTGAGAAATCCTATAAAGTATTTATCCCTAATAATTCTACCACAATTTTAAACTACCCTTTAGCAACGCCACAAATCACAGTACACACTAAAAGCACAGATGTTGTGTATGTTGGCGGGGTATTGCCGGAACGTGGTGCGTGGGAGTTACTTAAAATTTCCCGTTTAGTTATTGAAAAGGTACCGGAATTTTCCATGAAAATCATAGGGCCGGTCTCTGATAAGTTTATGGAAGAGCTGACAGGGTATATTCGACAGAACCATCTGGACAAACATGTGTATATTACCGGGCGAATGGAGTATTCTTCTGCCATGGAAGAAGTCAATAAATCAAAAATAGGAATAGCCCTGTTACATCCAATAAAAAATTATATAAATTCGATTCCGACAAAATTGTTTGAATATATGCAATTTGGGTTACCATTTATTGCCTCTGATTTTGAGTACTGGAAGAATGTCTTTAATGGGAATAAAGTGGGATATTTTGTGCCATACAATAACACTAAACTTACCGCGAAAAAAATAGTAGATTTATTGACAAATGAAGACTTGATACTTAGCATGGGAAAACAGGGGAAAGAATTGGTTAGTCTACAGTATGGTTGGATGGGAGAAGAGAAAAAATTAGTAACGCTCTATGAGCAGCTAACTCACTAGAGTAATTTCATCATGAAAATCTTAATCATTTCGCAATATCATCCCCCGGAGATGGGAGCTGCAGCATCTAGATGGAGCGATTATGCAATTATTTTGTCCAGGCAAGGCCATTCGGTTACGGTAATAGCTGAAATTCCAAACTACCCTTCGGGGATAGTTCCGCAACGGTATAAAAAAAAGTGGTTTGTCAAAGAACAAGACCCCACAAATACTTATTCTATTATTAGAACCGCCGTGTGGGCAAATTCGAGAAAGACCAATATTCAACGAATCGGATTTTATTTGTCCTTTATGTTTTCATCGGCTTTAATTGGCTTGAAATTGAGGAGGTCAGATTTAATCATTGTTTCGTCTCCACCCCTGTTTGTCGGATTGTCTGGGGTCGTGATAAGTCGATTAAAAAAAACACCGATGATCTTTGATATTCGTGATCTTTGGCCGGAATCTGCAAAAGTATTAGGAGAAATTACGTCAGGTATAATTTTGAACTTTGCTGAGAGGATGGAAAAAACAATCTATAAACATTCTTCCGGATATTTATTAGCTGTCCCCGGATTTTCAAATTATTTAACGAAAGAGTATCCATTTACACTCTTCAAAGGATTCACTAATCTAATGAATGGGGTTAGTCAGTCTTTTTTTGAAAACGTCGTCAACATCGACATTCATGAAAATAAATTCTTTACGGTTCTTTATAGTGGGAATATCGGGCTAGCTCAAGAACTAAAAGTGGTAATTCTATCCGCAATACTATTAAAGGACTATCCGATAAATTTTCAAATAATTGGGGACGGTGTTCAAAGAAAAACACTGGAAAAGATGACAGCAGATCATTTGTTAAAAAATGTAAAATTTATAGATCCAATGCCACGAAAAGAGTTGATCACATACATAAAGTCAGCTTCGGTCTGTTTGGTTCCACTAAAAAAATCCCCATTATTTTTAAATGCCATACCCTCCAAATTACTTGAGTATATGGCATGTGGAAAACCTGTCATAGTTGGGATAAGGGGGGAGGTCGAAAATTTGGTGAAAAAGTCAGATGCCGGCCTGTGTATTGAACCCGAAGAAGAGAGAGCATTGTCGGAAGCGATAATAACCTATTATCAAAATAAGAATCTCCGTGTATACCAAGGGGAAAATGGACAAAAGTATATTAAACAGCATTATGTAAAAGAAAACTTGATGGAAAATGCAATGATAGAAATTAAAAAAATACTGAAATGAAAACCCTCACTATCATCGGTGCTCGCCCCCAATTCATCAAAGCCGGCATGGTTTCGCATGCATTACGACGGAACGGGATACAGGAACTCCTTTGCCATACCGGTCAGCATTATGATGATAATATGTCGATGGTGTTTTTTGAGGAGATGGGCATTCCACAACCCGATTATAACTTGGGGGTTGGTTCCGGGAGTCATGCTGAGCAGACGGCGGCAAGTCTACGTGGCATTGAAGATATCATTCTAAAAGAAAAGCCTGATCTGGTTTTAGTTTACGGAGATACAAACGCAACGATTGCCGGTGCGCTGGCAGCGTCTAAACTTCATATCCCTATTGCTCATGTTGAGGCGGGACTGCGTTCCTATAACCGCACAATGCCGGAAGAAATCAACCGCGTATTAACGGATGTGATTTCTACTTATCTGTTTTGCCCGACATCGGTTGCAGTGGAAAACCTAAAAAAAGAAGGAATAACAAAGGGCGTTTATCTCACGGGTGATGTGATGGTTGATTCCCTAATGCATTTTACAAAGGTCGCTGAAAATAAATCGACGATTTTAGAGCATTTGAAACTTGAACCAAAATCTTATGGTCTAATGACCATCCATCGCCCGGCGAATGCAGATAACCGTGGGAAATTATTGGGCTTATTAAACTCACTTGAAAAATCGCCTATCCCGTTGATTTTCCCCATCCATCCGCGCACGCTGAAATTGTTATCTGAATTTGATCTTGAAGCACATCCTGCAATTCGTCCGATTGACCCTGTCGGATATCTGGATATGATGTGGCTTGAAAAAAATGCCAAAGTGATTTTAACAGACTCCGGGGGAATCCAAAAAGAAGCCTATTTGCATCAAGTCCCGTGTTTAACGGTTCGCCCCGAAACAGAATGGGTAGAAACGGTTGAAGACGGATGGAATACTTTGGTTAACGATAGAATTGAAGAGCTGCCGGAGTTGATTCAGTCTCCACCAATATCGATTAGAAATAAATCACACTACGGAGATGGTCAAGCGGCGGAAATAATTACAGGGATTTTGAAAGAAACCTTTTCCTAAACCCGAGCCTTTGCTGTGATAAATGGGGCTGATTTTCAAACCCTTTTTCGATATTCTAAATGCAGGACGAAGCGTCCTGCAAAGGTCATTTATTTTACAGGACAACGTGTCCTGTAAAAGTTTGGGCTAAGATTCTAAAAGAAATATTCCCCTCAACCTTAATTTACCAATTAAACACGAATCCGATTTGACCGTAAATTTGGTTTGGCTCGTCTAAATAAGATAAATTTATAAACCCTTCAAGCATATAAGATATCCGGTAATTTCCCTGTAACTCTATTTGATTAGATGTTGTGATTTCACCGAGCAGAAACGGGGTATTATCATCTAAAGATTGGTCTCGATTATTGTAGTTGTCTGTTGGATTGCTGCCGAGGTTGCTTCCCTTTGCCAAATGACGATAAGAGAGAGTCCACAATGATTGAGGAGACAGCCACCAGTTAGATTCGACATAGAGTAATTGTGAATTTGGACCGTGGGGGAATCCCAATCCTATGTCAGCAGAAGTAAACGTGATGAGAGAATCGTTATGTGTGTAGACCCAAGGTCTGGCCGCAGTAAACTCTACGCGTAAATCCGGGAGATGACCGGAAAGAGACGGTACCCAATAAAAACCGGACTGGAAAACAAATTTGTTTCCCCACCATTGACTGAATAAATCCAACCACGATAATTCATCCCAAAGGAATGTGCCGTAAATTTCAATCCCCGGGCGGATTCCCCACTTAGCTTCAAACGCCATGAGGATATTGTCGCGATCTCCAAGATTATGTTCTTCTGACCAAAATAAGTTAACGGGGAGCAAATATCCGGGTTCGAGAGTTCGACGAGCATAGATTACTATCTCAGAAAATGCCAATGTAATATTATCTCCGGGAGAAAAATCAAATCGATGCCCGGCTATACGTTTTTCAGGGATGACCGAATCTCGCCGAGTCGGAGAAAACGGCATGAGAGCACCGTGGAAACTTGTCATCTCAACCCGTTTGTATTTTTTAGAAAACCCGATAAACGTAAATGGAAGGACTTGATTTGAAAATATTGGAGAGTTTTTCGGAGAAAGCCCCCAATAGACGGGTTTTTTACTAAACTCAATGTTAAGAACAGGGTTTTCGTAAACAATTGATGCCTGCGATATGTCCCAAATTGTCAAATCCACCTCATCAAAACTCATTTTATGACCTTGTTTATATTCATTCGGCATGCCCGAAAAGCCTGGCGCATTTTCAAGCCGGTAAAGTGTGTAGTCGCTATAAAATGAGAGATGATTGTTAAATTCACCATGGATACTCAACCGATCAGAATAATACCCCCGCGATACATCATTCTCTCTTTGCCATCGGATGGTCTCTTCCCAATCAATCCAAGTGGTCAACTGATTATCTTTGTAGGCTGCGAAGTGCGGAGCTGCTCCATTGATGGATAATAATTGTTTCGATAATTTACGGCGATGCCCTGATTGCCACACCCCGGACAGACCTTTTGGCATGGTGTCTACCTCAAATTCTTGGGAATATATTTTAAGCGTTTCCTTATCAAAATCGGAAAGCGCATCATTTTTAGAGAGCAATCCTAACGTATGCCTAATCTCTGAATGGGTGTACGGCTGAATTCCGTTGGATGGTTGTCGTACGTGAGACAATGCAATTTGCTGTCGGATAAATGTATACACAGGATGGCGGAAATCCACCGGCGTAGATTGAGAAAAACCGAATGTAAGGATTCCTGCTAAAACCGCCGGAAAAACGCAGGAGCGAATAATGGATATTAATTTCATATCTTACCTTAGAGTGTTCATGGCATAATTCTTAATTGTAAATTAAACATTCTAAATTATTGTATCTTATCTTCCTTTACCCGAGAACATTACCCATATAGTTGATAAAATAATTTTCATATCAATATTAAAGCTCAGGTTTTCCAAATAATAAAAATCGTATCGTAGCTTTTCACGGACATCATCCAATACTCTGTCTGCAGGCTGTTTAATTTGTGCCCATCCTGTAATCCCGGGGCGGACATTAAACCTCCGTGTGTACAACGGAATTTCCTTTTTGAGTTTTTCAACGAAATAAGGGCGTTCCGGGCGCGGACCGATTAGACTCATTTCACCTTTTATTACATTGATAAATTGTGGGAGTTCGTCAATCCTAAACCGGCGTAACCATTTTCCGACCGCAGTAACACGCGGATCGTCTTCTTCAGACCAAACAGGCCCTGAATGCTTTTCAGCATCCTCTCTCATAGACCGAAATTTATAACATGCGAAAAGGGTGCCATTTTTTCCGACACGTTCTTGTGAATAAATCATTGGTCCTTTGGAATCGAACTTTATGATTATGCCCGTTATTAGGTAAACCGGTAACGACACAATTAGTGAAGGGATTGTAATAAGTAAGTCTACCAAACGTTTTCCATAACGATTGTAGCTTGTGTTGAGTTGAGATTGAATCTTCAGTAAAGGCAAACCATGAAGCTGTTTAGTGTGAATCAAGCCTGAAATGACATCTTGTAAGGCAGGAACAACACTGGCAGAAACCGGCAAACCGGTAAGTTTATTTAATAAGAGTAAAAGTCGATCATGTTCAATGTTTTCTAAGGCAAAAATGACTTCAGTAATTTGATGATTTACAATAATATCATGGAGTGTGGACTCTTTTCCGAGAATGGGGAAAACAAGATTCTCGGTACATTCGCTGTCATCGGACATATGTACGAATCCAAGGATTTTATAACCTTGCTGCTGATGCTCAGAGAGAATTTGTGCAGCAAGTATCCCGCGTGGATTTACGCCCAAAATAAGCGTGTTTTCCTGCCCGACACCTTTGAGAAGTAAATATTTTTGGAAGCTACGGACAATAAAATGAGCAATTGTTATTCCAAAATAAAATTGAAACCAATATCCAAAAATACTTTCAGCAGGAATCCATGGTAAAGGGTTGATGATCGCATTGATAATAATAAACAGAAAGACAACTGCCAATGTTGTTTGGGCAATCCGTTTAATTTCATGGATACGGGAGACGGTAAATTCTCCTTGAAAATGCAATCGAAACAGAAAGAGAAAGCTCCAGAATAATTGGAGAATAAAAAATCCCCAAATCGGATGAAACCCCAAATATACAATATGAGATTCTAACGAAGATCGGAATGCGAAAAATCCGATGAGAGAATCAATCAATAGAAAAGTCCAAGAGAACATCCATTTAGGAAATCGAACGTGAAAATGTGAAATGAGACCCTTCATGATTTAACCAAACACCTCAAGAACGGGGTTAGGTTTCTGTGAATAAAATCCGGTTGAGTATAGATAAAATCGTAGAAAGATAAAAGACGATGGTTGTTGCTATTCAGTCCACTCATTGGCGAGTATCCTTGCGTTTATTATTGGTTGATGAAAAACTGATAGCAGTATGAATCGAGATGGATGTCCTTTTATTCCTATGGAAATTAGGATGAAATTTCTGTAGTTGTCAATCTTTATGGATTAGGATTAAGATTAGCCTGCCTACCGCAGGCAGGGATTAAGATTATGAGAAAAGGTGCATGAAAAAGCACCCTAACAAACCTTAGGTGTACGGACACTTGAACACATGACCCCGCAAAAAACGGTGGGTCCGTCTGCCCCGGGCAGGCCCGCCTGCATTCTTTGTCGGGCAGACAGGCACTTTATCACTTTTAATAAACACCAATCTTTTGCGTTGATGAATAATCGTGGCTAATTTCCGCCTTATTAATCAATCGAGGAACGACGTGATACCTATATCTGCCATACGAGAAAATCTGAAGAAAATTCAAGAAAGCTGGAAAGCAAAAGGTGAAGAATTTGACGTAAACAAAATTCTAATCCTTGACAAAAAGCATAGAGACAACTTAAATCAGTTAAACGAATTGCGTGCGGAGAGGAATATTGCATCTGAAGCAATCGGGAAGGCTAGACGCAGCGGGGATAATGCCACGGAAGCTATCCGCAAGATGAAGCAGGTTTCCAAGCACATTAAAGAGTTGGAAAAAATAACCGCTGATTTAGATGCACAATTAAAAAATATACTCATCAACTTACCAAATATTCCGCATGGTTCTGTACCGGTTGGCGCTGATGAAACAATGAATGTGGAAATCAGAGATTGGGGAGAAAAGCCGAATTTTGGATTTACACCAAAGTCACACTTGGAGTTGGGAACGCAGTTAGGAATGTTTGATTTTCAACGCGGGGCAAAGATTTCCGGTTCAGGTTTTCCTCTATATATGAATGCCGGTGCAAGATTAGAAAGAGCCCTGATTAATTTTATGTTAGACCATCATCATAGTGAATATGGATATACAGAAGTGTTTCCTCCTTTTGTTGCCAATAAATCTGCCATGACGACAACAGGGCAGCTTCCGAAATTTGCGGAAGATATGTATTGGAGTCAAACCGATGAATTGTATTTGATTCCCACTGCAGAAGTCCCTGTTACGAATATTCACAGAGATGAAATCCTCCCCGAGGATGATCTTCCCAAATATTATTCAGCATATTCGGCATGCTTTCGTCGTGAGGCAGGATCCTATGGCAAAGACACCCGTGGTTTTCTTCGTCTGCATCAGTTTAACAAAGTGGAATTGGTGAAATTTGTAACCCCCGAATCATCGTATGATGAGTTGGAATCTCTCACGGCTCAGGCTGAGTCGATATTGCAAGTTTTAGGGCTACATTATCGGGTTGTGGAATTGTGTACCGGTGATTTGAGTTTTGCCTCTGCGAAATGCTACGATCTGGAAGTGTGGGCACCGGGGGAAAAAAAGTGGCTTGAAGTATCGTCCTGCAGTAATTTTGAAAGTTTTCAGGCACGTCGCGGAAATATTCGCTATCGTCGGAATTCAGATAATAAAGTAGATTTTGTGCATACACTAAATGGATCCGGAGTTGCCACGCCGCGTTTACTGGTTGCCCTGCTTGAAACGTATCAAAATGCGGATGGATCTATTCTCATCCCCGAACCACTACAACCTTATCTTGGACTGAAGGAGATTCGTTAATGCGGTTAATATGGATTATGATAAATGTGGTTTTCTGGACGATAACACTCGGTGGGACAGGGCTTGTCGTCTCACTCATCGATTGGAAAGGACGTGTTTTTGGTCACATCGCCAGAATATGGTCTAAGGTCATCTTATGCATTTCCGGGGTGCCGTACGTTGTAAAGGGATTAGAAAATTTGGACATCAATCAGCAATATTTTCTTGCAGCCAATCACGAATCTGCTTTTGATATCCCACTCGCATTTGCGTCAATCCCCTTTCGTATGGTAGCTATTTCAAAAAAAGAATTAAGAAAAATTCCGTTTTTTGGCTGGGCAATGATTGGAGCGCATACGATTTTTATTGACAGGGGTAATCGCGAGAAAGCGGTAAGTTCTTTGAAAAAAGCCGTTGACAGTCTGAGAAAAAATCCTCGCTCCATTATGTTATATCCCGAGGGGACACGTTCACTGGACGGAAAAGTTCATCAGTTCAAAAAAGGCGGAATTGTGTTAGCAATAGAGACTGGAATGCCGATTGTCCCTGTGGCACTTTGTGGAACATCTGAAGTTGTAACGAAAGGTTCATGGAAAGTTACTCCGAGAAATATTGAGATGAGAATCGGTACCCCGATAGAAACGTCGTCGCTGACTTACGAAGATAGAAACTGGTTGGCAGAGAAACTAAGGGAAGACGTTATCCAAATGAAATCGGAATGGATGTCATCAGAAAAATGACGTATCCTTCTCCCACATACGGGCGGTTGTACCCCGTGTTTGATCCGGCACGAGGGTATGAAATATCTTTAGTGAACCAGTGGTTGAATCTTACTCCCGGGACCATAATCCGGTCAGATAAATACCAATCCATTTTTGTGATTCATCCAGGGAAACGAAACCTGCATGAAGGGCCTGATATATTTGAGGCCTCCATTCAAATAGATGGAGAAATCCTTACCGGAAATATTGAGTGCCATATCGAATCCAAAGATTGGTTTACGCATGGGCATGACAAAAATCACGCTTATGATTCGGTGATTTTACACGTTGTAAGACATATCAATCCACACGCTCCAAAACCAAACATACCAACGGTTGTGCTTGAACAACCCAAACAAGAAAAAGGTCAAGTTGCGTGTTCCGTCGAAAATATTTTCGTTTCAACAGAGACATTATCTTCTTTACATTATTTAGCGGAATTACGCTGGCAGTTCCATGTACAACGATTACTTGAAAAACAATCAATGACAGTTCAAGGGTTAATCATCTTAAGTGCAGGTATTTTAGGTGTTGGTCGGAATAAAGAAGGATTTATTCATTTGTCTAAGTCACTGGATATAACTCAACTCAGAAAATTATCTCGTGCAGAAGGGATGAAAACCATCAAGAAAACAGCAGAAACCCTTTCAATTCGATGGTATAAAAAAGGAGTTCGTCCCGCAAGTTACCCCGAGAAACGATTGGAAGTATTGATTGAGATTATACGGTTTAGTGTGGAGTTTCTTTCTGACGAATTGCCGTCACCCAACTCACTGCGCGAAAACCTAATCGGCAAATTAAAACGCGTGTGTGGTGAAGGTGTCATCACGGAATTATTAGGCAATGTGTTTTTCCCGTATCTTGGAGCGAACGCTGTTTTAGATCATGATGTTCCGCTCTTTACCTCAACAAGAGATGCGTGGTTCGAATTACGACTACCATACAGCTATATGAAATTTGATAAGCAATTTCGAGGAGTGTTCAGTTCGCCGGATTTGCGTTCTTTCTCGTTTTTACAAGCGTTAAAATCCTTGGATAAATACTATTGTCAATATCGATATTGTAAACTGTGTCCGATAAAGGAGGAAGACAGTGATTTACTCTAGAGAAGAAGCCTCAACTCAAATAGCCCTTTGGAAAAACGCAGGGGAAAAGGTCGTATTTACCAACGGATGCTTTGACATAATGCATCCGGGACATGTGTCGTATCTTGCGGATGCAAAGTCCTATGGAGATCGATTGATTATTGGATTAAATACAGATGCTTCTGTCCGGAAATTGAAGGGAGCGAAAAGACCCATACAATCTGAAGCAGACAGGGCGATGATTTTAGATGCATTGAAATCTGTGGATGGTGTTGTGTTGTTTGACGAAAAGACGCCATTAGAGTTAATTACTGCATTAAAACCGGATTTTTTAGTCAAAGGTGGTGATTATTCCATTGAAACTATTGTGGGAGCAAAAGAAGTAATTCGCCGAAAAGGTGAGGTCAAAGTCATCCCATTTCTCGAAGGTTACAGCACGTCAAAAATTATAAAAAAAATATTACAAAGTGAATAAAAAAGCTGCCAACTTTCAATTATCTGTTATCAATCACCAACTATTAATCACAAGGCTGTAATCACTCTTTCATTTAATCAATTACCAAGAATAAAAATAGTAGGAATAATCCTTGACTGTCCATGATTACCTCACCTAATTTTCCCGGCTATATTTATCTAACTATCGTATGATTCGAACACTTACAGGAATTACAAGCTTACTGTTTGCTTCAGCACTACTTGCTCAAACAGACAGCCTATCCGTGCAGAATGCCCCGGCGGCAGACAGTTTGGAAACATTTACCGTTTCTGATACTGCTTCTTCAGGCAATATGGAAATGGACACCACGTCACTTGCCGAAAATAATGCACCAACCAATGGGCATGTAAATGGAAATGGGTTTGTAGAAACAGCCAACCGTCTTCCGCAACTGTTAAGAGACGTAAAAGTGTATTTATCTGATGCTTTAATCGCCGACGTTCACAGTGATACGTTGGAAGTAATCTATAATCTTGACCGTATTTTTGAATTGTTGGGTGAAGCAGATCAGCTTGGAGAGATGATTGGTGAAGACAGAGAAGAATTTAATCGATTTGAAAATTCATTAATTGATGTATATGCACATCGATTAACAACACTTGAAACTTCAGATATCGCGATAACGGCTGAGCAGTTGCATCACCAAGTTGGAAAACTCACAGAGCCACTCGAGATTGAAGTTGGAAATTCAAAATATACCGTGATTGATGACAGGGACGGCCACATCCCGCTGGTGATGAATAAAAAAGTTGAGCAATACATTTCCTTCTTTACGAACAAGGGGCGTAAGCAGTTTGAAATATGGCTACAACGATATGCGGAATATGGAGAATTAATCCACGAAATTTTGAGCGAATGTGAACTTCCTGAAGAACTGGTTTTTTTGGCGATGATTGAATCCGGGTTAAATCCAAAAGCCTATTCCAGAGCAAGTGCGGTAGGACTTTGGCAGTTTATTTATTCCACCGGAAAAAATTATGGATTGAAACGAACGTGGTACGTGGATGAACGACGAGACCCGGTAAAATCTACGCATGCAGCATGTGCGTATTTAAAAGATCTGTACAAAGAATTCGACAATTGGTATTTAGCTATGGCTGCCTACAATTCAGGTTCGGGCAGGGTTCATAGAGCTGTTCGCCTTCACCAAACCAATGATTTTTGGCAAATGCATTCTCTCCCCAGGGAGACTCGAAATTACATGCCTTATTATCTTGCCACGGCTATTATTGGTAGTGATCCCGAAAAATACGGATTTAAAACTATTAAAAAATCCCCGCTGGAATATGACGAAGTCATTCTTGAGAAAAGTGCAGATTTGACCGTCCTCGCGAGAGCCGCAGGGATTAAATTAAAAACACTTCAAAAGTATAATCCCGAACTTCGACAGTCTGCAACGCCAGATGTACCGTCTTATGTATTAAAATTGCCGAAGGAGAAAAAGGAAATCTTTTTAGCAAATTATAATGCTTTGCCTGAGGATGAACGTTTCGCTCCTGTTTTTGTTACCCATCGAATCCGAAAAGGCGAAAGTTTATGGACAATCTCCAAAAAGTACGGGATTTCTATCCATGACCTTGCATCAAGGAACAAGATACGCAATCGACATAAAATCCGTATTGGACAAAAACTCGTTATCCCTGTTCGCGGGAGCTCTTATTCCGGTGCGGCAACGAATACAGCTGGTTCTAATCACAAACAAGTAATTCACAAAGTACGAAAGGGTGATACCCTAGGGCACATTGCTGAACGATATCGTACAAGGTCGAGTAAGATTCGTCGATGGAACGGAATAAAATACGGGCAATATATTCATCCTGGGCAAAAACTAATTATTTGGGTAAAAGATAAAAGTCAATACACACCGCCTAAGACATCACCTGCCGAACTTAAAAAATTGGTTTATAAAGTACGAAAGGGAGATACCCTCAGTCAAATTGCAGAAAGAAACGGGACGTTTGTTGGTCAGATTATAAAATGGAATGGACTAAAAAAGCGTGAATATATTTACCCGGGACAAAAATTAACACTGTGGATAAAAGCAGGATGATACAACCACCAATCCCAAAGTCTTCAAACAAATGGGTGTGGATTATCCTTAGTGTTATTTTTGGACTGTTTCTGCTCACGCAAATCATGAATGTATTTAGCGGGGACGGTTTATCTCTTGGAGAAAAAGTCGGCATTGTTCGATTAGAAGGTCCGATTATGTCGTCGAAATCCGTGGTGAGAGATTTGGAGAAGTTTAGAAAAAGAGAGGATGTAAAAGCAATTGTTTTGCGTATTGACAGCCCGGGTGGCGCTGTAGCACCTTCTCAAGAAATTTATGAAAAAGTAAAAAAGTTAACTCAACATAAACCCGTTGTCGTCTCTATGGGTTCTGTGGGCGCATCAGGTGGATATTATGCCGCATTGGGCAGCGATAAAATTGTCGTTAATCGCGGGTCCATTGTGGGCAGTATTGGCGTCATTTTGGAATACCCCGTTGCCGTAGAACTGCTGAATAAAATTGGGCTTAGGTTTGAAACGATTAAAAGTGGAGATACGAAAGATAGCGGAAGCCCGACCCGAAAAGTGACCGAAGAAGATCGCATCGCTTTTAAGGAGGTTATTATGAATCTCCATGGGCAGTTCAAACGTGCAGTGTCTGATGGGCGTAAATTATCTATGGATGTTGTGGAGTCACTGGCAGACGGTCGTGTATTTACCGGCGAACAATCTGTGGAAATAGGTCTGGCTGATACAATCGGCACCATGGATGATGCTATCGTAATTGCCGGTGTTCTCGGAAAAATATCCGGAAGTCCCACAACAGTTGAAGCTCAGAAAAAACGACGGGGAATAATAAACCTTCTCCTCGGAGAAGCAGAAGAGAAAATCGGGAGCCGGTTTGATGTACAACCGGCATACCGTTGGCGTTAGGAGGAAGCCATGACAAAACAGGATATTGTGAATATCGTATCGAACTCTACCGGTTTGACAAAAGTTGAGACTGAAGCCACCATGAATGGCATCATGTCAGCGATTGTTGAAGCGCTTGCTCAAAAAGAGCATATAGAATTACGTGGATTTGGCACGTTTGGTGTTAAACATCGAAAACCAAAAAAAGCCCGAAATCCCGGAACCGGAGAAACAGTGTACTTGCCGGAACGATATGTGCCCACATTTAAACCATCAAAACGGATGAGAGACGCGGTCAGCGAATCGTTAAATTAAATGGACTTAATTCTCATTAAACTTACTAATAACAAGAGGTAATATGCCCTGCGGTAAAAAACGGAAAAAGACGAAAATGAATACGCATAAACGCAAAAAGCGTCTTCGTGCGAATCGTCACAAGAAAAAGAAAGTTTAAACGTTCGTCGCATAACGCGACGAAACATATTCATAAAATATAGAGTCCAATTCCCCCGGAAAAATTTCCGAGGGAATTGGTGGTATTGTATTAATTTCTAATGCGATATGAACTCTGATACACCAATTTCTGTCAGTGAACTGACAAAAGATATCAAATCACTCCTCGAGGGAGCATTCCCGCACGTGTGGATAACGGGAGAGATATCTAACTTCATTCATCCTCGTTCAGGGCACATGTATTTTACACTCAAAGACAATCGTTCGGAGATCCGCTCTGTCATGTTTAAAGGCAGCAATCAATTCATGCGTTTTCGTCCTGAAGAAGGCATGAAAGTATTTGTTCACGGCAGAATATCTGTCTATGAGAAACGCGGATCCTATCAATTAACCGTTGGCAAGATGGAACCGGCGGGACTTGGTGCCCTATATCTTGCATTCGAAGCATTAAAAAAACAGTTAAATGAAGAGGGATTATTTGATTCGGCACTAAAAAAACCGTTTCCTGAATTTCCACGAAGGATTGGGGTTGTTACGTCAGGGACGGGTGCAGCCGTACGCGACATTATTCAGGTACTGGGGAGAAGAGCTCCGTATGCTACGGTGATTGTCAGACCAACTAAGGTTCAAGGAGATTCTGCAGCCGACGATATTGTACAGGCTCTCAGGGAGTTTGAAAACTACGGGGCTGTTGATTTGCTTATTGTAGGGCGTGGCGGCGGTTCATTAGAAGACCTTTGGCCATTTAACGAAGAAAAAACTGCCCGTGCCATTTTTGAATGTAATCTTCCTGTTATTTCTGCAGTCGGGCATGAAACAGATACCACGATTACAGATTTAGTCGCGGATTTACGAGCACCAACGCCATCGGCTGCGGCAGAGCTTGCAGTCCCGAATATTTCTGATATTATTGACCAACTTATGACCACGAAAAACAATATTGATCGTTTGTTACAGTCTCGACTTGAACAGCGTTGGCAATGTTTGGATACTCAGGCAGGAAAACTAGCAATATTGCATCCCGGGAAACGCATTGACCGAAGACAAAAAACGCTGGCAATGCTGTATCATCAACTGAACCTTGCTTGGCAAAATGGGATTGATAAAAAAAGAGCAGAATTATTCGGTTTTTCCGAACAGCTTGAACTTCTGAATCCTCAGGCAGTGCTTGAGAGAGGATATTCCATTGCATTTACGTCGACGGGTGAGGTGGTTAGGGCTGCGGCTGATATTTCGATGGGCACTGAATTTGAACTCCAGACGGCAGAAGGACGATTGATTGCAGAGAAGGTGAGAGATGAAGAGAGGGAGTAATGGTGAGTGGGAGCAGAGGAGATTGGGAGCATGGACAAGTACACTAACCCACCTGAGGCGGTCTGGCACTTTAACACTTTAACACACTAAGAATCATGGCTAAGAAAAAAGAAACACTTGAATTTGAAGCGGCGTTTACGCGCTTAGAAGATATTGTTGCAAAACTGGAATCAGGGGGAGAATCATCGTTAGATGATAGCTTGAAGTATTACCAAGAAGGGATGGAGCTTGTTCAATCCTGTACAAAAAAGCTTGAAAGCGCCGAGCAGTCTATTAAACAACTGACCGAAGATTCGGAAGGTAATTCGATTTTGGGGGATTTTGATGAAAAAGCCTAAACGTTTTGGCATTTGGGGGAATACCGAAAAACCTCAGTTTTGGGAATTGTTTCCAAAAATTGTTTCCTGGGCTGAGAAAAAAGGTCTTGAAGTCTTCATTACGACAAGGATTCTTGATAAAATGGATGATCCCGATGCATTTCAATATTCGGTAATTGAATCTGCGGATGGCTTTCATCAACTGGATTTTTTGCTAACCCTTGGCGGAGACGGCACTATATTGTCCGCGGCTCGGGCAGTTGCGCATCGAAAGACACGAATTTTGGGAATCCACTTAGGCGAACTTGGATTCCTTGCTCAGGTAACCGTTAATGATATGATTCGTCGCTTGGATTTGGTGGCAGACGGTCAATACACACTTCAAAAACGTATGGTGTTAAAATGTGAAGTTTACAATGGAAATGAGCCAGAAGTGTTTTACGCCTTAAACGATTTTGTACTCGATCGCGGAAAATCTCACCGAATGCTCAACTGTCGATTATTAGCCAATGATCGGTTTGTGGCAAATTATCGCTCAGACGGTCTGATTGTTGCCACACCGACCGGGTCAACGGCATATTCTCTCGCAGCGGGGGGACCAATCGTTATGCCTATTCTCAGTGCGATTGTTGTTACTCCGATTTCTCCGCATACGCTAACGCTCCGTTCGATTGTCATGCCGGATGACCGTACACTGGAAATTGATTTTTCTAAGGAAACACAAGAAGAAGTCGCCCTTGCTGTCGACGGGCAAGTGTGTGAATATTTAGACAGCCATTCAAAAGTGTTTATTCAAAAAGCGGCTCATGAAATATATATGATCGACTTTGAAGATACGAATTATTTTCAGACTCTCCGGACAAAAATGGGCTGGGGGAAACGGGGAGAAGTGGATTAGCCTGCATAATTCCTCGAAAGTCGGGATTTAGAAACATTAGACACGAATTACCCCGATGTGTGCGTGAATCATTTTAACAGGAACCCCTTTCTGAAGTGGAATTAATCAGGTTAAATTATATTTCGCAATGCGGGGCATAGTCCCGGATATTTTGCGCTTGATGCTGACGTAAAATGCAGTCGTCCATTACCACCAGTAAACCGGCGTCTTCTGCTTTTTTTGCAGCAATATCATTTATCACACCATCCTGAAACCAAATTGCTTTTGCTCCAATCTCAATGGCAGTATCGGTGATGGGCTCAACCAATTCCGGGCGGCGAAATACGTCAACAATATCGACGGATTCCGGAATATCCCGTAATGTCGGATAGCTCTTTTCGCCAAGGATTTCATCCTGTCCGGGATTAACCGGGATGATTTTATATCCCTGCGATTGCATATACTCAGCCACGCGGTAACTGGGTCTGATGGGTTTAGGCGAAAGCCCGACCACGGCAATAGTTTTGAAGTGTAAAATTTGTTTTATTGTGTCTTGTTCGTTCATAATTTTATCCGTTGTTAAATTTTTGATGAAAAAGAGAATGGATAGTTACAAAGCAGTAGAAAAAGAAGGTCTAAAACCATTATCCTCAACCTCTACCTTTTAAAAAGATTCGCTAACACGTACCAAATGATATTAGGGTTCTCTTTCAGCCGTCTAATGGAGTAATCAAACCAGGCTGCCCCAAACGGAACATAAATTCGGACGGAGTATCCTTTATTCTTTAAAATGTCTAATTTATCACCCATCGGAACACCGTAGAGAACTTGGAATTCAAATCTGTCTTTTGAAATGTTATGGTCGGAAATCCAGTTATCGAGGGTATCAATCAGTACCGGATCGTGAGTGGCGATGGCGGTAAATCCTTGCCCGCGAAGAGAAGTCTTAACCATGCGTATAAAGTTGTCGCGA
Organism: Fidelibacterota bacterium; assembly: GCA_014381855.1. Lineage (GTDB taxonomy): Bacteria > Fidelibacterota > Marinisomatia > Marinisomatales > JACNKV01 > JACNKV01. Next base: position 19,043 of record JACNKV010000135.1, read on the forward strand.
ATATCTTCACGAGTTTGGTGGGCAATGGATGGAGATTCTCGATAAATCCCCTTACAAATTCGTATATGAAAGTTCTGAGAATGAAAGTTGCGTACGTCTTCTATACTACGAAAGAGATAGGACTGAAGAACTGTACCGACACCGTTGTAATTATTTACACACATTTTGTAGATGTCAAGCGTAGCATCTGTATATGGAGAATTTTCCATATCGATGGTAAGCCCGTTTCTGTATTTTTCTGCTTTACTCGCAATTTTTTGAATATTAGTTTTTGCGATTTCTTTATCCAGCTCTAATCCGAGGTGCGTAGGTTTAATAGAAACGGTACTGTCAAGGTTTTCAGTGTGGATTCTGTCAAATAAATTGCAGTAGGCGTCCGTCACTACTTGGGCTTCTTCACGAGATTGAACATGCTCCCCAAGAATATCAAGGGTGGTGGAATATCCTTGCTGATTAAGTGCACGAATATGCCGGATTGCATCATCGACGGTTTCTCCGGCAACATAAGGAGAAGCGAAAGGCTGCACCATCCATCTTGGAAGCCAGGGAAGTGCGAAAGTGATTACCCTGTTTACTGCTCTCAGAGCATAGTTTATTGTCCTATGAACAATCGTCATAATATGTCCCTTAACATGAATTCAGGTGAATAAATTGAATGGTGAATTTAGAACCTAAAAGAACAAAAGAGGAAACATTGAAATTGAAAAAATATTATTACGAACAACGAGTAAACTTAAGAAGTTTTCAGCAGAGAGATTGTACAATGAAAAAAATAAGAGAAAATCATCTTATTTAGCTTGACTAACGAAAAATAGGTTATCTAAATTCGACACTTGAGAATTGATGAATAATTTATGTTACTAAGCTTCGGAACGGTATTTCTCTTTGTGGTATTGGGGGCAATCCTCATTACTCTTCTTTTGCGTTTATCTAAACTCGTTGCCCCATCCAACCCAACAGACGGAAAACTCAGCACCTACGAATGCGGAGAAATTGCCGAAGGGTCTGCGTGGGTTCAATTTAATATTCGCTTTTATGTTATTGCGTTAATTTTTCTTATCTTTGACGTTGAAGTTGTTTTACTCTTCCCTTGGGCTGTCGTCTTTAAAGATTTAGGACTTTTAGCGTATGTTGAAATGGGAATATTTCTGATCATCCTTATCGTCGGGCTGATGTATGTGTGGAGAAAAGGAGATCTTGACTGGGTGAAATACAGAGTGAAGTACGGCAGGGGAAGATATCAAAATTTAAATACCGAAGAACGGGAGTCAGATTAAGTGGGGTATTTAGAACACAAGTTTGAAGACAATATTATTGTAACCAAGTTGGATAAATTGCTAAGCTGGGCACGGTCAACATCCCCGTGGTATTTCCAGTTTGGCCTTGCCTGTTGTGCGATTGAAATGATGGCTGCTGCGGCTAGTCGTCATGACCTTGAGCGCATTGGGATGATGCCTCGCTCCTCACCACGCCAGGCAGATGTAATGATTGTTGCAGGCACAGTCTCTATAAAAATGGCAGAACGTGTCAAAAGACTTTACGATCAAATGGCTGACCCAAAATATGTCATCGCCATGGGAAGCTGTGCCACCAGCGGAGGCCCGTATTGGCAGCATGGATACCATGTTCTAAAGGGTGTGGATTTAATTATTCCCGTGGATGTGTACATCCCCGGATGCCCTCCCCGACCGGAATCCCTGATTGAAGGACTGATTAAACTCCAGGAAAAAATTCGTGGTGAGCGTCCGTTGACGAAAGAAAAAGACGCATGATTAACGAACAAGTTGCCCAAAAATTGGAGACACAATTTCCCGGAGCGGTTATTGTTCAGGAAGAGCCGGTCGAAGATTGCATCATGCTTACATCGGATCAGTGGCAGGATGTTGCAAAGTTCTTGCGCGATGATCCTGAACTAAAGTTTGATTCTCTCCAATGTATCACCGGGGTTGATTTGGGCGACGAAAATCCAATGGATGTCCGATACAACTTACATTCCATGTCGCTTTTACACAAAATTGAGATTCGCATCCCGGTAAAAAAAGACAACCCAACCATTCCGTCTATCGAAAAAATATGGCGAATTGGCGACTGGTTTGAACGGGAAGTGTACGATATGTACGGTATCCGGTTTGAAGGTCACCGGGATTTGCGGCGGATGCTACTGCCGGAAGATTGGGAAGGATGGCCATTACGCAAAGATTATGAAACACCGCAAACCTATCATGGTATGGTTGTACCAAAGGTGAAAAGCTGATGAGCATTATCCGCGGAGAAGAAATGGTTCTGAATATCGGACCGCAGCATCCCAGTACGCACGGAGTTCTTCGGCTGAAGGTCAAAACTGACGGCGAAATTGTTTCAGAGATTACACCGGTTATTGGGTATCTCCATCGCTGTTTCGAAAAACATTGTGAAAATATCACCTACGAACAGGTTATCCCTTACACCGATCGCTGCGATTATATCGCCGCCATGAATAATAGTTTTGGGTATGTAATTGCCATTGAGGAAATGATGGATATTCATGTGCCGGAGCGGGTGGAATATATCCGTGTGATCATGGCAGAGTTAAACCGTATCGCCAGCCATTTACTTGCATTAGGAACGAATGGGCTTGACATTGGCGCTTTTACTCCTTTTTTATACATGTTTCGCGATCGCGAATACATTTTAGATTTATTTGAAACAGTCTGCGGTGCACGACTTTTATATAACTATATGTGGGTGGGCGGATTGTCTCATGACCTTCCGGTTGGGTTTGTGGAAGCTGCGTATAAATTTTTAGATAATTTTGAACCGCAGATCGATGAATATAACAATTTGCTGATGTACAACAAAATATTTGTTGAACGGACTGCGGATGTCGGTGTCCTCCCTGCGGATGTTGCCATCAATTATGGCGTCTCCGGGCCGAATCTTCGCGGATCGGGAGTGAAATGGGACCTCCGAAAAAATGAACCGTATTCCATTTACGACCGGTTTGAATTTGACATTCCTGTCGGTGAAGGCATTATGGGGTCGGTAGGGGATTGTTGGGACCGCTATTGGGTGCGTATTCAGGAGATGCGTGAAAGTGTAAAAATTGTTCGTCAGGCACTCAAACAATTACCGTCGGAGGGTGATATCCATGAAGCGATCCCCAGAAAAATTCGTCCTCCAAAAGGATCAATTTATAAACGGACAGAATCCCCAAGGGGAGATTTGGGTTATTACATTGTCAGCGATGGAAAGCCGAAACCGTTCCGCGTAAAAATGCGGTCACCTGCCTTTACCGCAATGAGCGTACTGGATGAGATATCTAGGGGATGGATGCTCTCAGATGTACTGGCAATTTTGGGGAGTCTTGATATTGTCCTTGGAGAAATTGATCGATAATGAACGGACTTTTTGAGAGCGGGTTTATGTTGATTGTCGGATTGACTATTGCCGGGCTGGTGATCTTTGGATTAATGGCAGCCATTGCGATTATCGCAGTATACATTGAACGTAAAGTCTCTGCATTTATGCAGGACAGAATCGGTCCCATGGGACAGGGGGCTGGACTTCATGCAGGGAAGTGGGGTTTGCTTCAAACGGTAGCAGATTCGCTCAAACTTCTGTTGAAAGAAGACATAATACCAAAAGCAGCAGATCGAAAATTATTTATTCTTGCGCCATATATTATTTTTATCGCTGCATTTATTGCGATTGCCGCCTTGCCGTTTAATCAAGTTTTGATTGCCGTAAACCTAAATATTGGTGTGTTTTATATTTTAGCCGTGAGTTCACTGGGAATCATCGGCTTGATTTTAGCCGGATGGGCTTCCGATAATAAATGGTCGCTTTACGGCGGAATGCGTTCTGCCGCACAAATCATTAGTTATGAAATTCCGGCTGCGTTGTCGATTGTCTCTGTTATTATGCTGACAGGAACGTTAAGTATGCAGGGGATAATTCAATCACAGGCCGGCACGATTTTAGGGTTTATCCCTAATTGGACAATTTTTAACAATCCATTTTCCTTTATAGCATTTTTTGTATTTTTCATTGCGGGCGTTGCAGAGACCAACCGAACTCCTTTTGACATCCCGGAAGCGGAATCTGAGTTGGTTGCCGGATTTCATACGGAATACTCCGGCATGAGATGGGCATTTTTCTTTCTCAGTGAATATGCCAACATGTTTGTCGTCTGTGGCGTAACGGTCACCGCATTCCTTGGCGGATGGCTCAGTCCAATCTCCGGAGTGATGGATTCACCAACGTGGGGACTGTTTTGGTTTATGTCAAAAATAGGAGTGCTGATATTTATCATGATGTGGTTTCGCTGGACATTCCCAAGATTACGGGTTGACCAGTTGATGAATGTCAGTTGGAAATATTTACTCCCGATAGCGCTGTTTAATATCTTTGGTGTCGGTCTTTGGATATTGCTGGTGGGATGATATAATGGCAGAATATTTACACGGAATTTGGGCAACACTCAGTACGATGTTTATCGGGCTTGGCATCACCTGGAAACACATGATGCGAATTCGCAAAGGCAATGTGACCCTGCAATATCCGGAAGAAAAATGGCCCCGCCCTGAGCGGAATATCGGATTTGATTTTTCAAATTATAACGTCATTCGTTCACGGTTGCATCAAAGTATTGATGATTGTATAGGGTGTATGAAATGTGCCCGAGCTTGTCCCGTGGATTGTATTACCATTGAAATTGTGAAAGTGCCAAAAGGCACAGATCTTGGCACGACGTCCAATGACACGAAAAAAAGATTGCTGGTCAAACGGTTTGATATTGATATGTCCGAATGTATGTATTGTAACCTGTGTACGTATCCGTGTCCGGAGAGCTGTATTTTTATGACCGGCGGACCGAATTCAGAAAAACATCCGTTAGATTATGAGTTCTCTGAATATAACAGAGAGAATCTCATTTATAAATATGCGACAGTTACACCGGAAGAGATTGAACGGTTAACTGCCCCACCTCCTGAACCACCGCCCACCACCGAAAAAAAAATGTCTGAGGGAGAAGTATCAAATGGCTGATGTAATATTTTGGGTCATTGCAGGGATAACTGTCCTAAGTGCATTCATTGTAGTTCTGAATAAAAACCTTATTCACTCTGCAGTAGCATTGCTCTTTACATTTTTTGGTGTTGCAGGTCTTTATGCATTTCTTTGGGCAGACTTTATGGCAGGCGCACAAGTCATGATTTATATCGGAGGAATCTTAGTTCTGATTATGTTTGGGATTATGCTCACCAATAAAATTCAATCTGTAAATATTTCTCATTCAAGTATGCAGAAAAACGCCGGTGCGGTCGTGGTAGTCGCCATATTAGGTTTACTGATTTGGATGATCCAAAAAACTCCATGGAAAATCACTACCGCAGAAGAGCCCATCCAGACGACAGGTCAAATTGGAAATCTTTTGATGAGTGAATATCTCCTTCCGTTTGAAGTGGCATCTATTCTGTTGCTGGCGGCATTAATTGGAGCTGCAATGTTATCAAGGAAAACAAAATAATGGGGAGTTTACACAATTATCTGATGATTGCCTCGGTGTTGTTTTCGCTCGGTATCTTTGCCGTGATGACACGCCGGAACGGGATTGCAGTCCTTATGGGAGTGGAATTAATTCTGAATGCTGCCAACTTGAATTTTATCGCGTTTGCACGATTTGGCGGAATGAACATCAGCGGACATATTTTCGCATTGTTTGTTATCATCATGGCAGCGGCGGAAGCGGCGGTTGCATTGGCAATTATTATCAATTTGTATAATAATTTTAAATCCGTGAACGTGGATGAAGCTCGGCAGTTGAAACAATGAATATCTTTATCGAATACGCTATTTGGATTTATTTACTGCCCTTCGTAGCGTTCGTCATTAATATCTTTTTTGGAAAGAGACTTCCGCGACAGGGTGATTGGGTATCTGTTGGTGCTGTCTTGATTTCGCTTGCGTTATCCGTAGCGATGTTTGTTGGCATGCTGTTGAATTACGACCCGGACTTTACTCAGGAAATCTCCTTCTCATGGATAAGTCTCGGCTCCTTCAATGTTAGCCTTGGGTTCCTGGTTGATAATATCACCATCACAATGCTGTTGGTCGTTTCTTTGATCTCATCCATGAGCCATATCTTTTCATTAAAATACATGGAAGGCGACGTTAGATATTCCAGGTATTATGCGTATTTGTCTCTATTTACCTTCAGTATGAATGGGATTGTTGTCGCAAATAATTTGATGCTGTTGTACATGAGTTGGGAATTGGTGGGGTTGAGTTCGTATCTACTGATTGGACATTGGTATGAGAAGAAATCCGCATCGGATGCAGGAATGAAAGCCTTTTTAACCAACCGCGTCGGAGATATCGGGTTCTTTATTGGAATTATGCTCTTATTTACCGCCATCGGTTCGGTAGCCTACACCGATATTTTTGCCGGAGTTGCAAATGGAAAAGTCGTTGGGAGTTTTCTTGGACTGAGCATTTTGACGTGGGCAGGTATTGGATTGTTTATGGGAGCGATGGGGAAATCCGCACAATTCCCGCTTCATATTTGGCTGCCTGATGCCATGGAAGGTCCTACGCCGGTCTCTGCTCTAATGCATGCCGCAACGATGGTTGCCGCGGGTGTGTTTATGATGGTCAGATTATTCCCGATTATCTCTCCCGATGCTTTAATCTTTGTCGCATACATTGGTGGAATTACTGCAATATTTGCTTCCTTGATTGCCATTACCCAAAATGATATTAAAAAAGTCCTTGCGTATTCTACGGTGAGTCAGCTTGGCTATATGATTATGTCAGTCGGAACCGGAGCATACGTAGCTGCCTTCTTTCATTTGATGATTCATGCCGCATTTAAAGCAAATCTATTTTACGGTTCCGGTAGCGTTATTCATTCGATGCATCATGCACTTCACAAGAAACACGACCATGACACCGATCCGCAGGACATGCGTAATATGGGCGGTTTCAAAAATAAAATGCCGATTACGTATTGGTCGATGCTTGCCAGTACGTTGGCTATTTCCGGCATCCCACTCTTTTCCGGGTTCCTTTCCAAGGATGCCATCCTCGCCGGAACTTTATCGTTTGCGTCTCATCATCCGCAGCACTTCTTATTACCGATATTTGGATTTGGAGCTGCATTGATTACGGCATTTTATATGTTTCGGTTAATCTTTATGACATTCCATAATGAACCGAAACGCCCGGACTTGTATGAGGATATTCATGAATCACCGTTGGAAATGACATTCCCTCTGGTTTTGTTGGGTGCATTAAGTTTCTTCATTTTCTACACAATTCCATATTTTAATCCATTCTCGGATCAGGGTTGGTTTACGCAGATGATTCAAGCAAAAACATCCTTGGTTGCCGGTGCTCCAACTGCTCATGAAATTGCGGACGGAATTCATCACAGTCACGTTACTGCAATGATACTCTCTCTTCTCGTGGCTGCAACCGGTATATTACTTGCGTGGCAAATGTATTATAAACGCAATTTGTCTGCCGAATCTTGGGCAAATAAAATGGGGGTGCTTTATAATCTGTCGCTAAATAAATTTTATGTAGATGAGCTTTATGAGCGATTTATCTACAACCCATTTTATAAACTGGCAGGAGCAGTGGCACATCTTGATTGGGATTTGTATGATAAATATGTCATCGATGGCTTTGGAAAGGTGACAAATTGGATTTCAAAGATTAGTGGTATCACCGATTATGACGGCTTGGATCAAGGGATTGTAGATGGTTTTGGTCGCGTCGCACAGCAATTCGGATACCGACTGAAGGGGCTTCAAACAGGAAGGCTGCAGAATTATATCCTTTTCGCAGCAGTTGGGATGCTCCTCATTATTATTATTCAAACAATAATTTGAAACAGGATAAAGGTTTTTAAGGAAATATTATGGTAGCAAATATTCTAAGCTGGATCGTTTGGCTTCCCGTTGTTGGGTTAGTGGCGATTCTGTTCATACCAAGAGAAAAGAAAGATGTAATCAAAATTATCGCTGCGGTTGCGACCGGGTTGCAACTTTGGATGGCAATTATGCTGTGGCTCAATTTTGACAGCAGTAGCGGTTCATTTCAATTTATGGAACGTGCGGAATGGATTCCGTCATTCAATATTTCGTACGCACTTGGGGTCGATGGGCTGAGTCTTCCAATGGTAATCTTGACCGCATTATTGTCGTTTCTGGCGATTTTTGTCAGCTGGAATACGGACAAAGCTATCAAAGGATACTTTGCGCTTTTCCTCCTTTTGGATACAGGAATGATGGGCGTTTTTGTCTCACTGGACTTCTTCCTGTTTTATGTCTTTTGGGAAGTAATGCTCTTGCCGATGTACTTTTTGATTGGGATGTGGGGCGGACCGCAAAAGGAATACGCCGCCATCAAGTTTTTCCTGTACACCTTGGTCGGGTCGGTGTTGATGCTGATTGCGATTCTGGCACTTTACTTTACGTGTGGAAACACATTTGATATGATTCTTCTTATGGAGAGAGCACCGCAGGCTCTGGATGGTGTCTTATGGTGGGGAATGAGCGCTATCAAGGTTATTTGGGTTATGTTATTCATAGGATTTGCAATTAAAGTCCCGGTGTTCCCGTTTCATACATGGCTTCCGTTGGCACATGTGGAAGCCCCGACAGCAATCTCTGTTATTCTTGCAGGCGTATTGCTGAAGCTTGGTTTGTACGGAATGCTCAGAGTCAACTACACGATGCTGCCAGATGCCGTATTTTGGTTTGCCGGCTCTTTGGCGGTATTAGGACTAATTAATGTTATTTGGGGGGCGTTGTGTGCGATGGCACAGACCGATTTGAAAAAGCTTGTTGCGTATTCCAGTATAAATCACATGGGATATGCCTTAATTGGGATGGCTGCTGTCATTGGGGCGTCCGCAATGCACGGTCAGGATTATACAGCCGCACAGGCAGGACTTAGCGGAGCTGTCTTTCAAATGTTCAACCACGGAACTATTTCTGCCATGCTCTTTATTTTAGTTGGTGTTATCTACGAAAGAGCTCACCATCGGAATATTGATGGATTTGGAGGAATCGCAAAACAGATGCCGGTGTATGCAGGTGTTTCGATGGTCGCGTTTTTCGGGGGGCTCGGTTTACCGGGGCTGTCCGGTTTTGTGAGTGAGTTCCTGTGCTTTATCGGGGCATTCCCTATTTTCAAAGCGATTGTCATTATCTCAACCATTGGAATTCTGTTAAATGCGGCGTACTTCCTGTCAGCTTACAAACGAATATTTTTTGGAGAGCTAAACGAAAAATACGCCACGTTGCCTGATATTAACGGCAGAGAATTATTTACGGTTATTCCGTTAGCAATCATCACATTTTTTCTCGGGGTTTACCCAAAACCATTTTTGGACATTATCCGGGAGACGATGAACGTATTGATTGATAAAGTCGTCCTCATTGGCAGTATCGCCGGAATGTAAACATGAGTAACCTTCAAAGTATCGCTTTTTATTGGCCAGAACTCATTCTGGTTGCCACGATTCTGACGGCGATTATCTACGATTTGTTTACCAGAGATGATTCGCACCGAGTTGGTATTTGGGTGTTGATAGGATTGATTCTTGCCCAAACAATCGCTTATTTAACAGGAAACGGTACCATAACCACTTTGTTTATGGACACGCTGGCATTTGACCCGTTTGCAAGTTTCTTCAAGACACTGGTGACGATTGCGACAGTTTTTGTTATTTTGGTGAGTCGTGAAAATGATGAACTAAAAGGATATCGAACAGGAGAATATTACATTTTAATCGCCATAATGGCATTTGGGATGTATCTCATGGTTTCGTCCATTGATTTAATCATGGTATACTTATCCATTGAAGTGGTGTCTATTTCATCGTTCATCCTTGCCGGTTACTTGAAAAACAGCCTTCGCTCGAATGAATCATCATTGAAGTATGTGATTTATGGTGCATTCTCGTCCGGGCTGATGCTTTTCGGATTGAGCATTATTTTTGGGCTCACCGGTTCAACAAAGTTTTCTGAGATTCAAACTGCTATTGGTCAGTTGTCCGGAGCAGCGGATCTTGCATTAATGTTAGCCTCTGCACTTATTTTAGCCGGGTTTGGCTACAAAATATCCGCTGTCCCATTTCACTTCTGGACACCGGATGTTTATGAAGGTGCTCCGACACCGATTACGGCCTATTTATCCGTGGCGCCAAAAGCAGCAGGATTTGCACTTCTTATTCGATTTTTTCACAACGTGTTTTCCGATGGTGGGCTTTTAGTCCCTGCACAATGGCTGAGTGCGACTGAATTGCCATGGCCTCAGCTCATCGCCGTGTTAGCCGTGATTACAATGACATTAGGAAATCTGGTGGCTATTCAGCAATCCAGTGTAAAACGAATGTTGGCGTATTCCAGCATCGCTCATGCGGGATATATGCTCATGGCAGTCCCCATGTTATCAAAAGAAGGCGTATACTCCATTCTGTTGTATCTTGTGATGTATATGTTTATGAACCTCGGAGCGTTTTTTGTGGTCATGACTGTACGGAACCGCATCGGTGGTGAGCAGCTGGATGATTTCCGTGGGTTGGGATGGAAAATGCCATTTGTGGGCGTCGTGATGACCGTATTCATGTTATCGCTAACCGGCATTCCGCCAACTGCCGGATTTATTGGAAAATTTTATGTTTTTGCTGCCGTTATTAAAGCCGGATCATCATTCTACTGGTTGGTCTTTGCAGGTGCGATAAATAGTGTATTATCACTCTATTATTATATGCGCGTGGTTAAATCCATGTATTTTTCCGGCAAGTCACAAGAGATATTAACATACCCGGGAAAACTACTTACGCTCCTGCTTATTTGTCTGGTTGTGCCGACGATTGTATTCGGTATTTATTGGGCACCCGTTGCAGATTGGGTACGAAATTCACTGATGTTTTTCACGCAAATTCACTAATTAAATAGTACATAATCAAATGTCTGATATTCGATTAAAAAAAGGACATGATATACGCATTGCCGGAGTTCCGTCGAAAGAATTGGTTTCCGGTACTTCGTCGACATCTATTGCCCTGATTCCTATTGAGTTTCCTTCTGTTAAGCCGAAACTCCTTGTCAAAGAAGGAGACGCCGTTACTATCGGTACTCCGCTTTTCTTTGATAAAGTTCATCCAGAAATAAAGTTTGCGTCTCCGGGCGGTGGAACAATCCAAAAGATTCAGTTTGGAGCTCGCCGTAAAATAGAACGCATCATTATTGCCCTCGATAAAGAGGAGTCTGCTTTAACTACGGAAATATTTACGAATAACTCATTGGTTTCTCTTGGAAAAGAGAAAGTTATTGAAACTATTTTAAGTGCTAATCTTTGGCATTTAATTCGGCAGCGCCCGTTTAATAAAATTGCCTGCCCTGAGGATAATCCAAAAGCAATTTTTGTTTCAGGATTGAATACCGCTCCGCTTAGTGTTGATCTTGAATTAGCATTAAAAGGAAAGGAAAAAGAATTTCAGTCAGGGTTAGATGTGCTGACGAATCTGACAGATGGAAAAACACATTTGACGTTGCCAAAATCTTCGATATTAGCCGGGATGAAAAATGTAGACATTCATACGATATCCGGAGCGCATCCTGCCGGAAATGTCGGAATCCAAATTCACCATATTGATCCGATTAATCCGCACGAAGTTGTATGGACGGTCTCAGCACAACATGTTGTAACCATCGGGAAACTATTTTTATCCGGTGTTTATGACCCGTCGATTGTCGTAAGTGTTGGTGGACCTTCTGTCACTTCTCCTGAGCACATATCAACTCGGGTTGGCGCACCGTTTACAGGTTTGCTTGAGAATAGAATCGAAGAGGGTAAACACCGGATTATCCATGGAGATGTACTTACCGGGCAGAAAGCCAGTATGCGGTATTATCTTGGATCTTATGATACGACATTGTCTGTAATCCCAATAAGCTATGAACGTCCTGTCCTTGGTTGGATTCGTCCGGGAACCAGTAAAAATGCGTATAGCTTGACGAAGACCTTCTTATCATTTGGTAAGTCTTTGTTCAATTTTTCTACGTTGCAAAATGGTGCTGAAAGAGGGCTGGTTCCGTTTGAGGTATGGGAAGATATGCTTCCCATGGACATTTTACCAAACCCGTTGTATAGAAGTATTTTAGCAAAAGATGTTGAGGAAATGGAAAAATTAGGTATTTACGAATGTGATCCGGAAGATTTTGCGCTTTGCTCATTTGCTTGTCCCAGTAAAATAGATGTTGGAAACGCCATTAAACAGGGATTGGAACTCATGGAGAAGGAAGGGTGATGCAATGAAATTCCTTAAAAAATATTTTGAGAAAGGCGGAAAACTGGAATATTTTTTTCCGATTTTTGAAATGGTTGATACCATTTTATTTGCCACAGATAAACAAACAAAATCCGGACCGCATATTCGAGACAATATTGATCTGAAACGTGCCATGACCATGGTTATAATTGCTCTGATTCCGGCAGTCATTTTTGGCATAATTAACACCGGGTATCAGCAGGCGCAGGCACTTGGCATTGAGCGTGGCTGGATTGACAATCTTTTTGTCGGCATGGGATACTTTCTTCCCATCCTGATAGTGTCATACGCAGCCGGCGGGTTTTGGGAGATCCTCTTTGCGCTAGTGCGAAAGCACGAAGTGGATGAGGGATTTTTCGTCACCGGCTTATTAATTCCGCTGATTGTGCCGGCTACGATTCCGCTTTGGCAAGTTGCGGTTGCAACATCATTCGGAGTTGTTATCGGTAAAATGATTTTTGGCGGGACAGGGATGAACATCTTCAACCCCGCATTGACTGCCCGTGCTTTTTTATTTTTTTCCTATCCCGGGAATATTTCCGGAGATTTGGTTTGGATTGCCGGCGCAGACGGATATTCCGGAGCGACAGCATTATCGGTGTCTGCTTCACAAGAAGGCGCAAATGCAGTATCACTATTGACTGAAATGACCCAGTTCGATTATTCATGGTGGAACCTTTTCATGGGATGGGTTCCCGGTTCTATCGGTGAGACAAGTGCTCTCATGATTTTGATTGGAGCTGCATTTTTGATTGTAACAAAGATAGGTTCATGGCGAATTATGACAGGATCTGTTATTGGATTAGTCGGAACCAGCTTATTGACGAATATGTTTTCTGATTATTCAACCAACACCATGCTGAGTTTAACACCGCATTATCATTTGGTGATGGGCGGGTTTTTATTCGGAACCGTATTTATGGCAACCGATCCGGTTACTGCGGCGTTTACGAATCGCGGTCGCTGGATTTACGGAATCATGATTGGATTGTTGACGGTGGTAATTCGCTCAGCCAATCCGGCTTATCCGGAGGGAACTATGTTGGCTATTTTACTTATGAATGCGTTTTCTCCGTTGATTGACCACTTCGTCGTTCAAGGTAATATCAAAAGGAGGGTTGCCCGTTATGCGAAGTAACCTTTACGTGATATCTTTCATGTCCGCTATTACGGTCGTGCTGGGCTTATTGTTGTCGGTGGCGGCAACATCGTTGGCTGAACGTCAGGAAATGAATGTCCAGATTGACATGAAAAAGAACATTTTAAGCTCACTGAATATTCCCGAAGATGCATCTGCTAAATTAACCGGTGATGAAATTCAAACTTTATTTGAGGAAAGAATCGAAGAATTATCCATTGACGAAAAAGGAAATATTGTTACCGATGGTGCCTATTCTGTGTTTAAGAAAAAGAGCGCAGAAGGTGCGGGAGGCTATGCAATTCCGGTGAGCGGTAAAGGCTTATGGTCAACTGTGTACGGTTATCTCGCCATTGAGCCGGACGGTGAAACGGTGAAAGGGATTACCTTTTACAAACATGGTGAAACTCCGGGACTTGGTGGTGAAATCGACAAAGAGTGGTTTACCTCAAGTTTCGTCGGGAAGAAAATTGTGGATGTGACAGGTAATCCGGTGGCATTAGAAATTATTAAAGGAATAGTATTGCCAACGGACTCAGAAGCTTTCCATCGTGTAGATGGAATTTCAGGAGCGACGCTGACCTGCAAAGGGGTGAATCAGTTCTTAGCAAAGGATTTAGCAATCTACGAACCGTTCTTTAAAAACATTAGATATGAGGGAGGCAAGTAATGAGTTTGTTAAGTAAAAAATCACAGCAAGTTCTTGTAGATCCTTTGGTTCATAATAATCCGATCTCATCGCAGATTTTAGGAATTTGCTCCGCACTTGCTGTAACTGTAAAAATGGACACGGCGGTTGTGATGACTTTGGCGGTTATGTTTGTTCTGTCGCTTTCAAATACCGTTATTTCGCTATTGAGAAACTATATTCCGGGCAGAGTTCGAATTATCGTACAATTAACAGTGATAGCCTCGTTAGTTATTTTTGCAGATCAAATTCTGCGTGCCTATATGTATGACATCAGCAAGCAGCTTTCTGTGTTTGTCGGACTGATTATAACTAATTGTATTGTGATGGGACGAGCGGAAGCCTTTGCTATGCAAAACACACCCGGTAAATCATTTCTTGACGGACTTGGTAATGCGTTAGGATACGGCTCGATTCTGATATTAGTGTCATTCTTTAGAGAACTACTTGGTAGTGGGTCGGTGCTTGGATTTCAAATGGTTCCACAGGCATTCTATGATTTGGGATATCTTAATGTTGGTTTGATGGTTCTGTCTCCCGGCGCGTTTATCATCCTTGGGCTGATTATTTGGGTGCAGCGTACAGTTATTAAGTTTGAGGAGGTGTAGAATGTTTGAACATTATTTATCACTCGCGATAAAATCAATATTCGTTGAAAACATCCTCTTGGCATATTTCCTTGGGATGTGTTCATTCCTCGCAATCTCGAAAAAAGTGGAAACGTCGATCGGATTAGGAATTGCCGTCGTTTTTGTTTTGACTATCACTGCTCCGGTAAACTGGGCATTGCATCATTTCTTCCTAGAAAAAGGTGCGTTATCTTGGGCGGGAATGCCAACCAGCGACTTAAGTTACTTGAATTTTATTGCGTTTATTGCGGTTATTGCTGCGATGGTTCAATTAGTCGAAATGACTTTAGATCGTTTTCTACCGGTTCTCTATCAAGCACTTGGAATATTCCTTCCGCTTATCGCGGTGAACTGTGCCATCCTTGGAGGGTCGCTCCTTTTAGTTGAGCGACAATATACATTTGGTGAGTCGGTAGTATTTGGGTTTGGTTCGGGCATCGGCTTTTTTCTTGCCATTGCTTCGATGGCGGCGATACGTCACAAACTCCGTTATTCAAACGTTCCACCCGGATTAAAAGGATTAGGGATTGCGATGTTATTGACCGGGTTATTATCCATGGCATTTATGGCCTTTTCAGGCATTGATTTATAGGAGAGTGATAAAATGATTACGGCGCTAACAGGAGTGATATTTTTTACAGCACTCATTCTCATTTTAGTTTTACTTTTGAATTTTGCAGAAAGCAAACTTTTGCCTAAGGGCGACATGAAAATTGAGATCAATGATGACCCCGAAAAGTCATTAAAAGTTCGGCCGGGTGGCACACTTCTTCAAAGTCTTGCTGCCA
Source organism: Fidelibacterota bacterium (assembly GCA_014381855.1). Taxonomy (GTDB): domain Bacteria; phylum Fidelibacterota; class Marinisomatia; order Marinisomatales; family JACNKV01; genus JACNKV01. The sequence continues at coordinate 34,614 of JACNKV010000135.1, forward strand.
ATGAGATATTTATTCCATCCGCTTGCGGTGGCGGCGGAACATGTGCGATGTGCACCTGCCAAGTTGTTGAAGGCGGCGGAGATATCCTTCCGACTGAAACCGGACATATCAGCAGAGCAAAAGCCAAAGATAATTGGCGTCTTGCCTGTCAGGTGAAAATCAAAAATGATATAAAAATCAAAATACCTGATGAGATATTTAACATCCAGAAATGGGAATGCACGGTACGATCTAACGGTAATGTTGCCACCTTTATCAAAGAATTGATTTTGGAACTCCCTGAAGGTGAAAATCTGGACTTTCGTGCCGGTGGATATATCCAGATTGACATTCCGGAATATAAACTGGATTACAGTGAATTTGATATTGAGGAAGAGTACCGTCCGGATTGGGATAAATTTAATCTGTGGAAATTCCATGCGGTAAATGACGAACCAGTATTCAGAGCATATTCCATGGCAAATCATCCCGCGGAAGGGAATATCGTGATGCTGAATGTCAGGATTGCCTCGCCACCACCAAACGTTCCCGATGCACCTCCGGGGATTGCCTCTTCGTTCATCTTCAATCTTAAGCCGGGTGACAAAGTAATGGTGTCGGGTCCGTATGGAGAATTCTTTGCCAAAGAAACCGAACGGGAGATGCTGTACATCGGCGGCGGTGCAGGAATGGCACCCATGCGGAGTCATATTTTCGATCTGCTCAAAACGAAACGGACGAGTAGAAATGTATCATTTTGGTATGGAGCTCGTTCTTTACGTGAAATGTTTTACGACGATGAGTTCAAAGCCTTAGAAGAAGAATTTCCTAACTTTTCTTACAATGTGGCGCTGTCAGAACCAATGCCGGAGGATAATTGGGAAGGTCCCGTTGGATTTATTCATCAGGTAATTCATGATGAATATTTGAAGAATCACGATGACCCGACCGAGATTGAATATTATATGTGCGGTCCACCCATGATGATCGATGCGGTCGATAAAATGCTTTATGACCTGGGTGTTGAACCGGAGATGGTCGATTACGATAAGTTTTAAATTGTCACCCCGATGCGGTCATACTTCCCTACAGGGCAGGCAGATTCTCAAAGGACACAGAGACAATTTATGTTAATTGAGTTATATTTACTGAAAAAGACCCGGTTATTGCTGGGTCTTTTCTTTTTGGCGATAGTTGTCATCGGTTGTGAAACAAAACAAAACCAATTTCGCTTCTCCGGGCGGACAATGGGAACAACATATTCAATTGCCATTGTATCGGAGAATAACGTAAAAACTGACTGTGTGCAAAAGAGCGTGGATTCGGTTCTTGTTGAAATTAACCGTCAAATGTCTACGTACATTTCGGGTAGTGAAATATCACAGTTTAATCATTGGGAGAGCACCAAACCATTCGAAGTTTCTGAGGACTTTGCATTTGTCGTTCACCGTGCGATTGAGATAAGCAAACTCACGGAGGGTGCTTTTGATATTACCATTATGCCGATTGTCAACCTTTGGGGGTTTTTCGGTGCAAGGCAGGACGATTGGACACCCCCAACAACTCAACGTTTAACTGCTGTTTTGGAAAATATCGGTTCCGATAAATTAGAGGTGAACGGGAATTATCTGAGGAAAGCCCATCCGAAACTTCAGATCGATGTCAACGCCATCGCAAAAGGATTTGGTGTGGATAAAGTATTCGATTATTTATTAAATCATGGATTTGATCGTTGCTTGGTGGAAATTGGCGGTGAAGTTCGATGTTCAGGGAAAAACCAGGATGGGAACGTGTGGCAGATTGGCATTGATAAACCGTCCTATGGATCTTTACCGGGCAGAGATTTGCAAAGTGTGATTTCGTTAGATAATCAGGCGATGGCAACATCAGGTGATTATCGTAATTTTGTGGAGTGGAACGGAGAAGTGTTTTCGCATGCCATTGATCCGCGAACAGGCTACCCTGTAAAAATGAATGTCAGTTCCGCAACGGTTATGGCCACAACCTGTTTAAAAGCCGACGCCCTGGCAACAGCGCTGATGGTAATGGGCGAAGATGCCGGAAAAAAACTCATCAAATCATTAAAAGATGTGGAGTGTGTGCTCATCATCAGCGAGGGTGAGGATGAATTTAGAGTGGTTCACGCACAGTAGATACGTAGCACGCTACGTCTTTTTGGAATAAGATTAACCAGATAAATTATTTCTACGCCCATCGTCGAAGTATGAACCGACACACGCCTGGCATACGATTAGCGGGCAGGGGGTCGGTTCACTCCAAATAAACCAGTAATGTCTCAGATTTTAATCTTGAGCGGAGTTTTCGTTTTCGCAGTACTTTTTTTCTTCATCGCTGCAGGCACAGCTTCCTTGCCCGCTGTTGCAAGAGCCGGGTAGCGGTTTGTTCCTAAAAATAACTCCTAAGGACATCCCAAGAATGGCGATGCCGATAACGGCGATTCCGAGTAAAATATTCATGCCAAAAATTACAGAGATTTTATAACGACTATCAAAATGTAATTTGGGAATAAAACGTAATACGTAAAACGTAACTCGTTGTGCATATTAGAAAAAGAAAGGCCAAAGCTATTATTACACTTATT
>JACNKV010000139.1 GCA_014381855.1 Fidelibacterota bacterium
AATCCGTGCAACCAAAAACGGGTGAATCAATAACATTCTCTGCTCCTGGTGTGGGTGTCATAGTCAATACCCAGTTATCACGATTGTCTCCGAAAAAGAAGGCTTCAGGATCAGTCATTATTGGTCGTGCCATTGAAACATCCCCATACTGTTGTGAATATTCGTGAGAATCAATTATGGTTGTACTGTCAACATCATACAAATAGATACCATCTCCATCACCGCCCAGTTTTTCCGGAATATGTAAAATACCTTCATCGGGTTCGTCGTCAAACCAAAAAACTAAATATCCACCCGCGGGGATGGTTGTTTTGGTTGTGTTATCATATGAAATCATATGTCCTGTTAAATGCCCATCTGCAAGAAACATCCCTGCCAGATCAATATCATCATCATTTGGATTGTATATCTCAATCCAGTCATCAAAAGGATCTGTGCCGTCATCATCCGGATCCTCAATGAATGTATCGTTACTTGCCATGAATTCATTGATAAACAAAACCGGCCCATAATAACAGTTCCCATCATCATCAGTCGCTTCTGGGTTATAATTACCAGCACTGCTATCGGTACACCCATGAATAACTATGAGTTCTTCGGTATCACAGCCCATACAGAGTAACAGCCCTAAAATTGTGAGAAATTTTATTATTTTCATCGTCAACTCCTTTGTGTTCACTTAGAAATTAATCAAAGCCTGTAGTAAGATTGAGTTGAAATCGTAATCCCCCCCACTGACTTCATCATCCGCATTGATTGAATTATCTGTGATGATGTAATTCAGCATAAATTTCACGTTTGGATTAGCATACCAAGTTAATCCGTATGTCATATTTATTGCCTTTCCACCTAATATCCCATCTTCGTGACCGGAACCGGTTGCGGTAGGATCAGATAGATTTATGTAACTGTATCTAAAGAGCAATTCCCATGCACCAAGTTTATTGCTATTTGGAATCACCTGTCCAAATTCACCCTGCGTCTTATCCCAAGGGCGCTTTTCTCCAGTAATAAGCCAACTGAAAAACCCATATCCACCTTCGAATGAAGCGTCCTCATAAGGGGTTCCTTTATAGTCGCCATAACGATTCACATCGGTTTTCATGTATTCACCTTGAACACAAAAGTTATTAAGTCGAACAGCGCCCTCCAACCCTTTTTGTATGACACGGTCCACATTCATGATAACACCCGTGTCAACATGTTCACTGTCTCCCAACTTGTTTTCGGGTTCAGATTTAAATTCAACCCGATTTGCTGCTTCATCAACATCCGGTAAATAATTTGCGTAAGATACACCACCATGAATCAATAGCGGACCAATGTGTGGTGCCGCGGCAAGTCGAAATGCATAACCGCCACCGACTTCATCATTTTTATCTTTTCGATCTCCCGGATAAAAAGTTTGTCCAAAATAGTTACCGCTAACATTCCACCTCTCACCCCATTTTGTGTATCCAATAGCCATTCTTCTTCCCATTTTGAAAGACATACTTGTGTAGGATCTTTCAATAAAACTGATGTATCGGGAAGACGTCAATATCTCCAACCCGAAGGGGACTTTGTAATTGCCAAGTTTGACGAACGCATTGTTCAAACCGGTATATGCAACCCACATATCCTTGATTTCAACGGCTACATCTGCAATATCCATATCCCATTCAGCTTGCCAGTAATCCCACATTTTTACTTTAATGGCAAATCGTCCTTTTCTCAAGTGTGTACTATTACTCATGACATTTTCTGAATCATCAGAAAATTTCCCGCCTTGGATGAACATTCTCACATCAAATTTTGTTCTGAATTTTCCATCATTTGATTTGAAATGCATAATCCCGTTATCCCATTCTGTGTTGCCGGAAGACGTGTTTTTTTGGGCAAACAAACATCCTAATGTTACCATCAGGATTATTAGTGATTTTACTGTTTTCATTTTGTTTTTCCTTTGTTACTTTTTGATTAATCCTCACTATCATCTTTAATTTCTAAAATTGTTTTCGCAATATTCCCGATGTACACATTGATCTGCTTGAGGAGATCCATGAGTTCCATATGCACTTCATGTGTAGCAACCGATTTTGCTTTTTTCTGTTGTACGCGTTCCAAATGAGCTTGGCGATACTCCGTTTCAAGACTTTGGTATTTCCGGTCTTTTTTTATCACTTTTTGTGCCATATCTAAATTCAGCTCAGAAAAGGCATCGCTCAATCGGGAGACTTGCTTTATAACTTTCAGGTGAAATGCTTCCAGCTCTGTTTGCCCTTTCTCAGAAAAGGCTTCAGACAATGCGTATTTTTTATGCATTAACGGAACAATATTTCGGTGAATAATGTCGCCGATACTTTCCATATCGTTTGCGATAGACATCATAGCAAATACTTCTTTTGCCTGAAGATCACTTAACTCCTGACGACTGACCTGAAATAGATAGTTGGTTACATTCTCCTCGAGAAAATCAATTTTTTCTTCCCGCATATCAATGCCCTCAATCAATGAGAGTTGCGGGTAGATTTTGTCCTGCTCCGGTTCATCACTCATAAATGGGACAATACTGGCATCCAGCATTCTTCCAAGGATTTTAATCATCCGGGACATTTCGGTTTGTGCCAACCCGACAGCAACTGCAGGATGAGATATTTGAGAATCATCCAGATGCCAGGTTGCAGGAATAACCCCTTTTTCAATTTCTTTATCTTTATCCGGTAGGATTTTGTAAACATAATGCGTCAGAATGGTTGTAAATGGCAGGAAAATCAGGCCAACGGTTAAATTAAAAATTGTATGAGCATTGGCAATTTGCCTAGGTGTTTCTGCTGCAAGTTTTGCTACACCGGATCCTTCTACGACTGGAGAAATCCAGCGGACAAGATCTGCAAGATATGGAATGAACCCGATAAAAATTAATACACCTCCGATATTGAAAAATACATGTGCGATTGCTACTCTTTTAGCGCTACGGATTGTTCCGATACTGGCGAGACCTGCTGTAACACACGTACCGATATTGGCACCGTATATAAGCGGTATTCCTGCTTCTAATGTCAGTAACCCTTGCTGGGCAAGGACTATCACAATTCCTGTAAACGCACTGGAACTCTGGACCAATGCAGTAAAAGCAGCACCAATTAAAATTCCAAGTAATGGATTTTCCAATCCTTTCATGAGATCAATGAACGGTTGAAATTCACGCAACGGTTTCATGGCATCCGACATGAGTTTCATTCCAAAAAATAATATCCCAAATCCCAGAATTGCTTCACCAATATGTTTGATGGATTCTTTCTTGCCAAACATGGTCATGACAAAACCAACCGTTATCATGAGTAGAGCATAATCCGTTAATTTAAACGCAACTAGTTGTGCAGTAATCGTTGTACCGATGTTTGCCCCAAGGATAATGCCAATGGACTGGGCATAAGTCATGAGTTCTGCTTGTACAAAACTAACCAGCATGACGGTTGTGGCACTTGAACTTTGTATAACCATCGTAACAAAGGCTCCAACCATCATTCCAATCACTCGATTTTTTGTAAGCATTGCTAGGATATTTCTCATGCGGTTTCCAGCAGCTTTTTTCATTCCTTCACTCATTTTTGCCATGCCATATAGGAACAACGAAAGTCCGCCAAATAAACCCATTATAAGAAAGCCCCAACTGATTTCACCACTATCATTACTGCCAGCGTATAGGGATGAAAACCCCATGATTATAATGGCAAAACTTATTCTAAATATTTTCAATATTATTTTCAACGTCTAATTTTCGTTTTGTTTTCCGATTGCATGAATTGTTTTAGCAATATCGCCTGTATAAACATTGATCTGTTTTAACAGGTCCATAAGTTCCATATGGATTTCATGGGTTTCAATTGATTCTTCTCTTTCTTCATGAAGCCGCTCCAAGTGTCTTGTGCGATATTCAGTCTCCAAGTCAGTATATTTTTCTTCTTTAGCCATAATACGTTTTGCTATTTCAGGATCCAATTCTGAAAAGGCATCTTTTAACCGACTGACCTGTTTACATATTTTTGTATGAAAAATATTCAGTTCTTCTTTTCCTTCTTTTGAAAAATCAGTATTTAATGCAGACTTTTTCGCAATGAGTGGAATCATGTTTTTCTCAATAATATCTCCAATACTTTCAATATCGTTCACGATGGACATCATACCATAGACTTCTTGGATTTGGCGATCAGATAACTCCTGGCGGCCAATTTTTCGTAAATATATCACGATATTCTCCTCAAGAAAACCCAATTTTTCTTCCCGCATTTCTATTCCTTCAACTAAAGAAAGTTGGGGATATTTTTGATCCTGCATAGGCTCATTTGTTTTAAATGGCTCAATTATGGCTTCCAACATACGTCCGAAAATTTTAGACATCCTGGAAATTTCATTCCGAGCTAAATCAATAGCCATGGCTGGTGTTGAAATCGCTTTATCATCTAAATGCCACGTAGCGGGCTGGATACCCTTTTCTTGCTCTCTCTCCGGATAAATTTTCATAATTAAATTTGCGAACATGGTTGTAAAAGGCAGAAAAAACAAAGCTAAACTCACATTAAATATTGTGTGGGCATTTGCTATCTGCCTGGGGGTTTCTGATGCGAGTTTTTCAAAACCGTCCAAACCAATCGATATAGGTGAAATGGAGCGAATTATACTCGCAAAACTAGGAATCCAGAAAATAAATAGAAGGACACCACCGATCTTAAACATCACATGAGCAATAGCAACACGCTTCGCTTCCCTCGACGTACCGATACTTGCAAGTCCGGCTGTAATGCATGTTCCAATATTGGCACCCATTACCAAAGGAATCCCCGCTTCCAAAGTGAGCAAACCCTGTTGCGCCAGAACAATCACAATCCCTGTAAAGGCACTGCTGCTTTGAACTAGGGATGTAAAGATGGCACCAACCAAAAGCCCCAAAAGAGGGTTTTCAAGTCCTTTTAATAAATCAATAAATGGAAGAAAAGTGCGTAATGGTTTCATGGCATCTGACATGAGTTTCATTCCAAAAAATAGAATTCCAAAACCGAGGATTGCTTCACCTATATATTTTGTAGAATCTTTTTTAGAGAGCATGGTCATAGCAAAACCAACAGCTATCATGAGTAATGCATAATCGGTAAGTTTAAATGCCACCAATTGTGCCGTGACGGTTGTGCCGATATCTGCACCTAAAATCACGCCCAAAGATTGTAAAAAGGTCATAAGCTGTGCCTGAACAAAGCTGACCAACATGACTGTTGTGGCACTGGAACTTTGAATAACCATAGTGACAAATGCCCCTACAAACATGGCTATAAAACGATTACTCGTTAGGGCAGAAAGAATATTCCGCATGCGTTCGCCGGCAGATTTCTTCATACCTTCACTCATCTTTTCCATACCATAAAGGAATAACGCCAATCCGCCTACAAGCGTCATGAGTAGTTTTGCCCAAGAAAATGCATTTGTCGATTCTGGCGATCCTGCGAAGATTGGGTTCATCATTAATAAGATAAATATTGATAGCAGTTTTAATAAAGAATATCGGGATCGTGTCATTGAATAGGTCCAGTCATTTTGATTAAATACAATCCTTGATTTGCTGGTTTTGTAGAGAAGTCCTTGGTTTTCAATTCAAGTTTTCTAGTTTTTTTTAATAGAGACATTAGGATTTTTGAGCAGTTATTTTTTGGTTTTATGAGCTTGGATTAATGGAATCGCGAAACTACTTGCCGCAACGATGAGCATGATTAAGCTGGTTGGTCTGGTAAAGAAAACTGTCCAACCCTCCATCATGACTGCTCGGATAAAATTTGTTTCAGCTATATTACCTAAAACCATGCCCAAAACTATGGGCGCCACCGGATAATTATAACGTCTTAATAACCAACCAAAAGCCCCAAAGGCAAGACAAGCCGCCACATCGAAGAAAGAGTTTCTAACAGCAAAACTGCCAATAATTGAAACTGCAAAAATCACCGGAAATAAAATCATTTTGGGAATCGTTGTTACTTTTATCCAGAGACGACTCCCAAAAAAACCAAGTCCCAGTAAAACAACATTTGCTAGAAGAAGGCTGACCAGCAAACCATAGATGATTTCTGGATTTGATACAAAAAGCAAAGGCCCGGGTGTAAGATCATGAATCATTAAAGCTCCGATCAACACGGCTGTAGATGCACTTCCAGGAATTCCCAATGTCAACAATGGTATGAGTGCACCCCCGACTGAACTGCTATTGGCCCCTTCCGCAGCAGCAACCCCTTCAAGGCTGCCCTTCCCGAATTCTTCAGGCTTTTTACTAAAGCGTTTACTTACATCATAAGAAATAAAAGCAGCAATCGTAGCACCTGCTCCCGGAAAAATTCCGATAATTGTACCCATCAGCGAAGAACGGAGAATGGTGAACTTGAGTCGCCAATATGTTCCAATTGTAGGCCATTCTTGGGTACTGTCTGCCGCTCTATGGCTGGATAGATTTCCATTTTCCAGTTGTTTGAATATTTCGCTTAGGGCAAATAAGCCGATGAGAGCCGGTATCAGCGCGAAACCATCATAGAGAAATGATAAACCAAACGTAAATCGACTCACACCGGAAATTGGATCGATACCAATCGTGTTCAACAGCAAGCCGAACATGGCTGCAATAAATGCTTTAATCCAATTTTTACCTCCCAAAGAAGCAACTGTTGTTAATCCGAAGATAGCCAGGGCGAAATATTCTGCAGGATGGAATTTGAGTGCAACTTTGGCCAGCGGTCCTGAGAAAAAGATTAGGATCAATGTTCCAACAATTCCACCAATTGTTGACGCGACTAACGAAACACCCAGAGCCAAACCCGGTTTCCCTTTTTTTGTTAAGGGATATCCGTCAAAAGCCGTTACGACGGATGATGGGGTTCCCGGTGCATTTATGGTCACAGCAGTGATTGAGCCGCCATAATTGGCCGCAATGTAAATCGAAACCAATAGAATCAGAGCCAGGGTTGGAGACATGGTGTATGTAAATGGCACCAAAAGGGCTACGCCCATAGATGGGGATAATCCTGGTGTGGCTCCGGCAATTATACCCATGCTTACGCCAAGAATAATGGTTAAAATTGGAACGACTCCAAATACGTAGGATAACCCGCCTTGGAGATTTGTCAACAATTCCACTCAGAACTTCCTTTAAAATAGTCCTTCAAAAAGAGATCCCATAGGCAGGGGAACAAATAAAATTTTATAAAAAATGATATAGGAGAACAATACCCATCCCGTTGCAACAATAAGTGGAATTTTTAATCTGTCATAACCAAGATAGATTGTGCCACCTACAACAAATAAAAATGTGCTAATAAAATAACCGATATATAACATTGCAATGAGGTACACGACCAGAAACCCGAAAAAAGTCAGCACAATATCTACTCTTTGACCATTGGTTCCTATTTCTTCCTGCCTTCGAATTGTGCGAATTAAGAGTAATAAGTTTAGTGGGATCAGCACAGCTATCCATAAACGCGGGACAGCAGCCGGCCCGACTGCACTATTTGCCGGAAAGGTCAAAGATTGTAAAGAAAACACAACGGAAACGATTAAGAAAAAACCAATTACCATTACTCTGCCAAGAATATGAGCTAAACTTGACCTGTAAATCTTTATACCAAATAGGGCCAACACAACGATTAATCCGATAATTACACCCATTAGTGGGTATCCTTGGGCAAGCCTGGTTAGCCCCTTAATATCATCATTTGATATGATGGCAGATTTTTTTAAATAGTATTCAAACGTAGCTGCATCCTTTTGAACCATTTCAGCAAATTGTTCACCACCTATAAATTCCACATCGATTCCACCTCGAC
>JACNKV010000054.1 GCA_014381855.1 Fidelibacterota bacterium
TTTAGCTGCCGGTACCAATGACCAAAGACCTGCATTGGTGAAATTTGAAGAATTTGAAATAGTGGTGGAGAAATAATGGCGAATAATCAAAATTTAAAACATATTATCTGGTTACTTTTTTTCATTGCTAGTATTTTCATTGAATCTTGTGATGACCCTATTACAAAAATAGAAACTCAACAATCAAAAATTGTGTTCGTTTCCGATAGAGACGGTAACAAAGATATTTTCTTAATGGAATTAGATGGATCAAATCAGACAAAAATAACAAATCATGATTCTAGTGATTGGAATCCGGAATTCTCTAAAAATGGCCAACAGCTAGTATTTCAATCTAATAGAAATGGAAATAGTGAAATCTATGTTATGGGTATTGATGGGTCAAACTTGCAAAGAGTTACTTCGAATAGCTATTATGATTGCAATCCAAGCTTTTCACCAAATGGCTCTAAAATCGTATTTGGATCACTTCGGGAAGATGGATACAGAATTTATATTATTGATTCTAATGGCAATAATGAAATACAATTATCATTTCCAGAAGAAAGATATTTGGGCGATTGGTACCCAGTTTTCTCACCTGATGGAACAGTAATATTATTTTACGGATGGCGAGATGGAAGTTATTCAATAATCAAAACCATTATTAATACCGGAGCTGAAACAATATTAACAGATAACCAAGGACAGGATTACTTCCCCCAATTTTCAAATAAAGGTAATAATATTATTTTTGATTCTTCTAGGGATAATCCTAACAATATTTATATCATCAATTCTGATGGAACAGCTTTACAACCACTCATAAATAATGGAATGAAAAATAGAAAACCTTTATTTTCACCTGATAATACAATAATCACATTTTATTCTACTTCTGATAGCCTTTATTACATAAAAACTCTTGACCTTCTACAAAATATTGAGACTATAATTACTTCATTTTCTTGGTCTTCTAACTATCCATATTATAATCCAGACCCACAAATGACACTAGATAATGAACAAATTATATTCTATTCAGAAATGGCAGGAAATGGCCAAATATTTTCATCATCAACTGATAGTGAAAATATAATAAATATTTCAAATAATTTATCAAATGATGAACATCCTAGATTACAACCATTACAATAAATATGAATTCTTTAACTAAATTAATAATAAATACACTCACACTTTTAGCCTTGGCTCTCACTCTTTCTTTTGGACAGGGCATTACCCTAATGACCTATAATATCCGTTATGATAATCCAAATGACGGAGAGAATATTTGGAAGAATCGAAAAGAGACATTGGTAAACCAAATTCAATTCCACGAACCAGATGTCATGGGAACTCAAGAAGCATTAGAGCATCAAATCCAGTTTTTGGATGAACATTTAACATCATATACGTATGTTGGTATTGCAAGGGCAGATGTTAAAGAAAATGGGAAAGGTGAATATTCAGCTATATTCTATAACACAAAGAAATTCACTAAATTAGAGAAAGGTACATTTTGGTTGTCCGAAACGCCGGAAAATCCATCCCGTGGATGGGATGCTTCGCTCAATCGTATTTGTACATATTTATTGCTAAAAAGTAAATCCACCGGAAAAACATTTTGGGTATTTAATACGCACTTTGATCATAAAGGAAAATTGGCACGGGAAAATTCAGCAAAGTTAATTTTGAAAAAAATCAATGAAATTAATCACCAACACTTTCCTGCCTTTTTAATGGGCGATTTTAATCTGAAACCGGAAGAAATACCCATTCAACATATTTTAAATGAATTTTACGATTCACGAGATTTAACCCAAGAACCGCCTTTTGGTCCAGTGGGAACATTTAACGGATTTGATATAAATAGACCTATTATAAATAGGATTGACTATATTTTTGTAAGTGATAAAAGCATTCAGGTGAAAAAATATGGTGTATTAGCTAATGTAAAAGATCTTAAATATCCATCGGATCATTTTCCAGTTATTATTCAAGCAGACATAAGGTAGAAAACATATGAACACAATCTCAACAATCACATTCATCATCGCTACTCTAACCGTGGCAGTACTTACGTACATTATTGTCCGGCGGATGAAAAAGTCCGACAATCCAACCGAAGAATACTTTACCGGCGGTCGCGCTTTGGCATGGCCAGTTGTGGCTGGGTCATTACTACTCACCAATATTTCCACAGAACAGTTGGTTGGATTAAACGGTGCCGTTTTTGGCGATAAAAATCTGGTTGGAATTGCTTGGGAAGCATTGGCGGCTTTTGCCATGATTGCCACGGCTCTTGTGTTTCTTCCCCGCTATTTAGCCAGCGGATTTACAACCACACCGGCATTTCTGGAAAAACGATTTGACAAAACAACCCGCTCCATGGTGTCAGGATTGTTTCTTTTCGGATATGTAACGGTCTTATTACCAGTGGTTCTTTATACTGGATCCTTGGCTATGATTGGTATGTTCGGTTTATCCATTCCACTTTGGATGATGGTTGCCATCATTGGAATTTTAGGAAGCTCCTACGCAATTTTCGGTGGACTTAAATCTGTTGCTGTGAGCGATACTATTAATGGTGTTGGACTGTTAGTCGGCGGTCTGACCATTCCGGTATTGGGATTGATTATGTTAGGCGGCGGTTCATTTTTTGAAGGGTTATCTATTTTGGGAGAAAGTAACCCAAGTTATTTGGCTGTCCTGACACAAACAAATGTGGATAACAACATTGTATCCGTTCCATGGCCGACACTACTTACAGGAATGATGTTTATTCAGGTATTTTACTGGTCTACAAATCAAGTCATTGTCCAACGAGCTATGGCGGCAAAAAGTTTGGCTGAAGGACAAAAAGGTGTGCTTTTTGCTTCTGGAATGAAATTGGTAGGGCCGATTATGTTATGCCTTCCGGGAATCATCGCTCTGCACATGAGCGATTTAACCATTGCAAAAAATGACCAAGTTTATGGCGCCATGGTTCGCCACGTTTTGCCCGAATGGTCCTTGGGCTTATTTGCCGCGGTTCTTATGGGATCAATTTTAAGTTCGTTCAACAGCGCTTTGAATAGTGCATCCACCCTTTTCTCTCTCCAATTTTATAAAGGATATATTAATAAAAACGCATCCGGTGAGCAGATTGTAAAAATTGGTAAATATTTTGGGTTTGGTTTGGCGATTGCTTCTATTACCATCGCACCTTTATTAGATCAAATGCAGTCCATCTTTGAATACTTGCAAAAGGTGAATGGACTTTACAGTGTTCCTATTATTGGAATTTTTCTCTTGGGAATTACCACTAAACACATCCCTGCTATTGCCGCGAAGGTGGGAATGATCGTTGGAATGTTAGCTTATTCATTTTTTACGTTCGTGAATATCCATAATGTGCCCCAATGGTTGGCAAATAGTGGTGGCGATCTCCATTGGCTCCACGGCTATTTCATCAGCTTTGTAGTATCGATCGGGATCATGTTATTAATTGGATATCTTAAACCAAAAACTTCTGAAGAAATTGCTGTCAGTGACAAACGTGTTCCATCTCCGGTGAATATGACACCCTGGAAAAACGCTAAATCGGTCTCAATTGGTATCTTTACTACAACTGTCGTTATTTATCTATTGTTGACGGCCGCTTCTGGTTAAAATGAATTTTACGATTCAAAGGATTTAACCCAAAAACCGCCTTTTAGTCCAGTGGGAACATTTAACGGATTTGATATAAATAGACCTATTATAAATAGGATTGACTATATTTTTGTAAGTGATAAAAGCATTCAGGTGAAAAAATATGGTGTATTAGCTAATGTAAAAGATCTTAAATATCCGTCGGGTCATTTCCCTGTTATTATAAATGTAGAATTAAAATAGGTCATGGTAAACGTAACAATCAAAGAAGGAATTGCCGCATTTGAATTAAAAGGTCTCCATAAACTTTGGGCATTAAAGAGTAAAATTCAAATTCCGATTAACTCGATTAAAAATGTTAAAAAAGATCCCACCGCCATGAAAGGAATTTGGAAAGGTGTACGAATTCCAGGAACACATATTCCGGGAATTATTGTGGCGGGCACTTTTCGAAGTAAAGGTGAAAAACACTTTTGGGATGTCACAAATAAAGATAAAACGATTGTTATTGAGATTGAAGATGGACCTTACGAAAAAGTGATTGTGGATGTGGATAATCCTGAATTAATCACTGCTGAATTACTTTCAGCAAAAGAATAAAAATTCTATTGTATCCGAATCGTCTGAATCTCAAACGGATTAAAGGGCACTGAAACTGTATTTGACTCAACCATTAAATCTTCTATTTCTTCTTCCATTAAATTCGTCAACACAGCTTTTTTAACGTCCATTCCAAATGTGAGTGTTGCTTGATTCTTTTGCCCGAATGCTTCGTAGAGTCGTACAATTATGCCATTTCCATCTTCTGCTTTCTTAACTGTAGAAACGACCACATTATCACAATCCACTGACAAGAAAGACCAATGTGATGACAACTCTCCTTTTCGGGATTCTATTGAACAGACATATAATGGTACATTCAATTCGTAAGCATTTTTAATCACATCGCCTTGAATATGATTTCCACTATGGGGATAGAGAGAATAGGTAAAATTGTGTTCAGTTCTGTCCGCTGTTGGGTCCGGCCAATTGGGGCTTCGGAGTAAATTAATATCCAATACATTACCTTTTACATAATACCCATATTTGCAATCATTCATTAACGCCACGCCATAATCCGGCTGTGAAATGTCCACCCATTTATGAGCCGCATTTTCGAACTGACGAAACTCCCATTGTGTGTTTGAATGGGTTGACCTTTTTACATGGCCAAATTGAATTTCTGATGTGTATTCTGTTGCATGAATATCTACCGGGAATGCAGTCCGAAGCATTTTATCATCTTCCTTCCAATCTACATGTGTTACAAAATCCAATCGCCGAGAGCCGCTTACAAGAATGATATCTTGAGTCATTGTAGATTTTCCAAAAGTCCTTTCTTGTCGCATGATAGCCTTTGGTCCATCTGTAATAAAAGTAGCATTTTTTAGTTCAAATTGTCCTGCAATATTCTGTCGATAATCCACCGGAAAATCCCATGCATCTCCCCCATCTTCATATATCGTTAAATCATTCCCAATTTGATCTTCTGCCAATACGTCTCGATTCAGTTCTTTATCAAAAATGGATTCCAGAAATCCTTCTTTGTTGAATGTGATTTTTAGCAAATCATTCTCAATACATGATTCCGTCACTTTCGCATAAAAATCGGATGATTCATTGGGTTGACTTTCAACCACAGTATGTCCCATAGATGGAACCGTTACCTTCTGCCATTCATCATTCACTTTCAGCCATTCATTCCTTTTCCAAGAAAGACTATTCCTGATTAATGTTGGATTTTCAAAATCACTCGAATCTATTTTAGTAGAGAGAGAATTCCATGAAGATTGTGTTAATTCTAAAGTCCGATTTAAAATGGCTTCGTAACGCGGTAATGATTCATCATAAACACGTTTTATGGATGAACCGGGAATAATATCATGAAATTGATAGAGCAAAACTTCCTTCCACATGTCTTCCACTTCTTGACTCGGATAGGGCGCATTAGAGAAATATTGACCCAAAACTGATGAAAATTCTAATTCTCGAAATGCAAATTCACATTTACGATTATACCATTTACTTTTTCCTTGGGTTGTTAAAGTCCCCTGATGATGCCCCAAATATAATTCTCCAACCCACGTCTGAAATTTGTCACTATCTTTTTCCAAATTTTGAAAAAAGTCAGATACAAAAGCATGTTTTACTTTTGAAATTCCATCCAGGTTTTGGCATCGTTTTAATCGTTCCAAATGGTCTCTGCTCGGACCGCCACCGCCATCACCAACACCATAAACCATCAATGCATGTTTGGTTGCATCTTTATCTTGATAATTTTTTTCTAATCTTTTTACAGCTCGTGGAGCAGCCGGACCGTTATACGTTCCTTCCGGGGGCATGTGCACCAAAACATCTGTGCCATCAATCCCTTGCCAGAAAAATGTTTCATGGGGATATTTAATAAATTTATCCCAAGACAATTTGATCGTAGAAAAGTAATCGGCACCCGATTTTTTCATTATTTGTGGAATAGCGCCTGAATAGCCAAATACATCCGGTAAAAACAAATTTTTCAATTCAATATCAAATTCTTTTTTAAAGAAGGCTTTTCCATACAAGAATTGCCTAACCAACGATTCGCCATTCGGAATATTTGTATCCGACTCCACCCACATACCGCCCAAGGGTTCCCATCGCTTATTCTTAATGGCCACTTTGATACGATTATATAATTCTGGGTATTCGTCTTTCATCCATTGATACAATTGGGGTTGACTCGCGCCAAAAATATAATCATCATATTCGTCTATGAGCTGCAATGCATGGGAGAAAGTCCGAGCACCTTTTCGGATGGTTTCTCGAATAGGCCACAACCATGCCAAATCAATATGTGCATGACCGTTGGCAGAGATTAAAAGTGTATCTTCTTTGTTCTCTTTTTTTAATTCTATAGATAAAATATTCCGGGCCATTTGAACAGTTTCACCCGTGAAATTCGCTAATAATTTTGTTGCCTTTTCCAATGCAGCGAATATGTTTTTATACCTATCTGTGTCGGAATCATGATGTTTGCAAAAATCCAGTAATACTTCATAGTCATAAAATAAATCATATATATTTTGGTTTTGAATCGCCACATACGCTTCTTCAAGAACTCCATTATTTTGGAAATTTCCAAATAAATCATTATTTCCTGCATCAATCCATAAGTTGACAGATTCTCCACCAACAGATTTTTCTATCATTGGGGCAGACTTTTTTACGGGTCGCCCTTCATATTTCATGCTAATAGGACCAAAATTTGAATAGCGTGTTGTTAAGCAGGATTTGGGATGACCATTTTCATCTACCACATTGGCTTCTCCACTAATGTCAACAATGCAAACTATCTTCTCATCTAAAGTACTTACTGGAACTTCCCCGGTAAATTGCATCCAGGCACAATCAAATAAATCGCCCCAACGATCTCCTAATGTTAATAATTTATGCTCACCTGTTTTTCGATCAGCATAAGGAACCGGTTCTTTTGTTTTCCAAATGTTTACAGTTAAATCACCAATCGATGTATAAATCTTTTCATCAATGGTATTTAACATTTTGTCGAATGAATTATAAATATTCGTCTTTTTCTGGCTCATGAAATCTGAATTGTGTTATGTATTCGTTTAATTATTATCCTTAATTTAATTCCTTACAGATATTCTTATATAGTTTATTTATGATAAAAAACAAATGGGTGTTTGGCCCGTGATACTTACACCATTCAATCATTCCAACAAGATCGATTGGCATGGATTGGGCTCTCTTATACAATGGTATTTAAAAGCGGATATTGGTGGCTTATTCGCTGTATGTGGCTCCAGTGAAATAAATTTTTTTCCCCTTCAGAAGAAGAAAGGCTGTCTCTGGCTAAATACGTCATTTAAAAGGTTGTGATGGCCAAGTCCCCGTGATTGTCAGTGGCACATTTGCCGATTCTCTGGATGAGCAAGTAAACTTGATAAAGCAAATGTCGGATTTAGGTGCAAACTTTGTGGTTTGCTTGGTGAATCAATTTTCTCAAGAGAATGATTCGTCTGATACACGGATAAAGAATGCTGAATATATTCTTGAAAATACGGGAGATATTCCATTGGGTTTATACGAATGCCCT
>JACNKV010000088.1:0-33920 GCA_014381855.1 Fidelibacterota bacterium
AGTCCCTCCTCCGGAGCCACTTGATAAACGGACATGTAAAATCCATGTCCGTTTTTTCGTATATAATTATTTGAAATACTATTGCGGTAAAAAATGATTTTATTTCACAAAATGCTTTTTATCTTTCATGTAAAACATTTTAATTTTGCGCATCTGATGAAACCCTTTTATCATCATTAAACAAAAGGTGTTAACAGATGTTTGTTCATTTATTTCAAAAAAAGAAATAACACAATGTTAAATTGAGGAGGAGTTATGGCTCTGTATATTACTGACGAATGCATCAACTGCGGTGCGTGTGAACCGGAATGTCCGACTGAAGCAATTACCGAAGGTGATGAGATTTACGAGATTGACCCCAATACCTGTGTGGAATGTGAAGGTCATTTTGATGAACCGCAATGTGTTGAGGTTTGTCCGGTAGACTGTATCGAAAAACTACAGTAGGCCCACTTTAAATTATTCCATAAAATTGACTATATACTTCAATGACCATCCTTTGGTTATGTGGGGTATTTAGATTTTGGGATATCGTCACGAAAAACGGCTGGTTCAAAGCCGTTTTTTCGTGAATAAATATGAATGTTTTACGCTAACATTTTTTTAACAGGAACTATTCTTCTGTCTTGAGGTAATAGTGTAGATAACGCATGAATAAAGACCAAATTATCCATCTGCTTAAGTCCGTAAACTACCCGGGATTCACCCGCGATATTATATCTTTTGGTATGGTGAAAAACATCTCCCTAGATGACCGAAACCTCACCATAAACTTAAATATTACCACAGCAAAAGATGATGTGCGGAAAACCATTGTAGCAGACGTTCGTAATGTTTTAGAGGCGACAAAAGAATTTACAGACATTAACATTCAAGTCTCCGATCCTCCAGCCGAAGCAACGTCTACCGCTGAAGCACCGGCACCTCTGGTGAACGGAGATATAAAACACATTGTTGCTGTTGCCAGTGGAAAAGGCGGCGTCGGGAAATCAACAGTCGCTGCAAACCTTGCCGTGGCGATGGCCAAAAAGGGATATAAAACAGGGTTGCTTGATTTGGATATTTATGGACCGTCGCTTCCGATTATTTTAGGCATCAACACCACACCGAAAATCACGGACGAGAAAAAACTCATCCCCGTTGATGTACACGGACTAAAAGCTATGAGCTTTGGTCTCATTAGCGGGAACAAAGCACCCACGATTTGGAGAGGTCCGCTGGTTTCAAAAATGACCCAGCAATTTTTCAGAGATGTTGAGTGGGGAAATTTGGACATTCTTATACTGGACCTTCCCCCGGGCACCGGAGATATCCACTTGACATTGACACAGCATATTCAGTTGAGTGGTGCCATCATTGTCACCACGCCACAGGACATGGCACTTGCAGATGTACAGAAAGGTGCGGATATGTTTCGAAAAGTAAATGTCCCCGTTTATGGCGTCGTCGAAAATATGTCCGGATTGCAGATTGAAGGTACCGTAACAAATAATGCACAGATTGACTTAAAAGGTGTTGGTGTCATCAACCCCGATGAAAATGGCCGGTTTTCTCTTCGTATGGATCTTTTCAAACGTGGCGGCGGATTGAAAGAAAGTAAGCGGCTGGGTGTTCCGTTTTTGGGTGAGATTCCTATTTCATCAGAGATTACAACAGCTTCGGACGAGGGAACTCCCGTTGTTTCTGCGTATCCGAACTCAACATCGGCTCGATGTTATCACGATTTGGCAAATCAGCTGGAAGGATTTTTATCCTAGGATGTTGCTCGTCCCGGAACACACTCAACCATTTCAACGTTCATTTGTGCATGTTTTCTTCCAAATGTTTAGTTCTTTGTCCGGAATTGATTTTCCTTTGCAAATAGTATCTATTGACTGATAGACAGTAGAGGGGTAATTTCGCCAGCGATTTCATCGTCGTAAATCTGGTATTTAACATGGAATCCAGACTTAATAAAAACATCATATTAGAAAACAATTTTCCGAAGCACATCGCGATTATTATGGATGGAAACGGACGGTGGGCAAAAAAACGCTCCCTACCGCGTCTTGCCGGACATCGGGAGGGAATTCGATCTGTGCGGGAAATTACACGAGTATGCGGAGAAATTGGGGTCAAACACCTGACCCTCTATACTTTCTCAACAGAAAATTGGAATCGTCCAAAAACCGAGGTCTCCGCATTGATGGATTTGCTCCTCCGGACAATCAGGGGTGAAGTCGCCAGTCTAAATAAAAACAATGTGAAACTTACCATCATTGGGAATATAGATGATTTGCCCGAAAAAGCTCGAAAAGGAATTTTAGAAGGAATCGAATTAACACATAATAATACCGGACTTAATCTGAATCTTGCACTTAGTTATGGCAGTCGGCAAGAAATACTGCATGCAGTAAAATTTCTCTGTGCCGATATTCAAGCTGGCAAATTGCAGGTCAGCGACATTTCGGAGAAAACATTTGCTCGCCATCTTTACACAGCAAACATCCCCGACCCGGATCTCTTAATCCGCACAGGCGGAGAACTGAGAATCAGCAATTTTCTTCTCTGGCAAGCTGCGTACACAGAGCTGTATGCATCTCCGGTGTATTGGCCGGACTTCCGTGAAAATGAACTTTTTGAAGCGATCCGGGATTATCAGAAACGAGAACGCCGATTTGGATTAACCAGTGAACAACTAGCAGAATAACCGTGAAACAACTCTTAAAACTATTTATCTTAACTATTGTCTTTGGTGTGGTGCTCTTTGCACAAAAATCAACAGAGACTCCCCTCCTGCACGTCAACGTGGTTGGAAATTCACTCACAACAAGCAACATGATTTTGTATACTTCCGGACTCCAGGAAGGAACCGTCTTGAAATCCGGAGATTTGTCCCGAAGCGTTAAACGTCTCTGGCAACTTGGATTGTTCGATGACATCCAAATTAAGCTCGAAGAAGAAACACCCGAAGGAATTTCCATTATCATCTCTGTCAGTGAAAACCCCATCCTTGGAAAGTTAATCTTTAAAGGGAATAAAAAAATCAAAGACGGAAAACTTGAAGAAGAATTAGAACTTCAATCCGGACAACGATTGCGCCCGCATCTTCCTGTAGAAGCCATGCAAACCATTAAAAAACTGTATGCAGAAGATGGATATTTACAGGCACGCGTAGAAACGGAACTCATCGAAACTTCTGTGGAAAACATTCCTCAAGAGAAAATTCAAAAGAACACAAAAGACCTGGTATTTCATATTAAAGAAGGAAAAAAGATAAAACTGAAGCACATTGAGTTTGAAGGGAATGATACGTACTCCAACTGGAGACTGAGAAACGTATTGAAAGAAACAAAGCAGCAGCGCTGGTATTTGTTTTGGAGATCGTATTACAATCCAGAAAAGTTTGAAGAAGATAAACAATTACTCTCCGCCTTCTATAAAAATAATGGTTTTCGCGATTTCGAAATTATTTCGGATACCGTTCGTTACAATTCAGACGCAAATGCGATGAATATTGTTTTGACCATGAAAGAGGGATCCAAATATCATTATCGTAATTTTTCGTGGGAAGGACACACGCTTTATACAGCAGAACAATTAAAACGGAGTCTTGGTTTGTCCAATGGACAAGTTTACAATGAAGAAGATTTCAATGGGGCCGTTTTCGATCGTATGCAGGGCTTGTATATGGATAAGGGATATATTTACAGCCAAGTAGAGCCGGAAGTTACACCGATTGGAGATGACTCTTTGGATGTGCATTTTCACATCACAGAAAATCACAAAGTTACTGTCCGAAATATTTTTATCAGCGGAAATACCAAAACCCGCGAGAATGTGATTCGCAGGGAGTTAAAAATATATCCCGGCGATGTCTTCAACCGAAAACGCCTTATCCGAAGTCAGCAAGATGTATGGATGCTGAATTTCTTCTCGAATGTTGTTCCGAATGTTGTTCCCGTTGACGAAGATGAAATTGACCTGGAGATTACCGTTGAAGAACGATCCGCAGATCGGGCACAGGCAAATATCGGATTTACGGGAGAATACGGAATGACCGGCGGTGGTGGACTGGAATTCAATAACTTCCGAGGATTGGGACAGCGTTTTTCCTTGAGCTTTAATACCGGAACAAATTACTCTATGTACACCACAACCACCCCTTCGAAATATCGGTCATTCAGTCTGAGCTTTACGGACCCTATGATTTTTGACACGCCGAATTTAGTCGGTGCATCTTTGTTTTACAGTTTTAGAGGTGCGTCTACAAATTATTCGTTTCCGTTGGACATGACCATCCAAGGAGGCTCTATGAGCTGGGGGCGGAGATTCCGCTGGCCGGATGATTATTTTCGTGGTCATTGGGTATTTAGAGCCGTGCAAAAAACATACAGCGGCGACCCGGAAGATATTGAAGAACTTAATCTGCTAAACAATGAAACGACAACCGGAATAAATCTCACTCAAATAATCACACGTGACAGTCGTGACAGACCTGAATTTACAACCATGGGGTCAAGAGTTTCGCTTGAAACAACGTTCTCCGGATGGTTTTTAGGCGGAAATGAAGATTTTCATAAACATGTGTTGAATTTGGAGTGGTATACTCCTACATTCTGGAAATTCGTTTTGATGAGTTCGGCGAAATTGGGCGTGATTCAGCCACTTCCATCCCCGGATGACAAACTATCATTAATCCCCTTTGATGAAAAATTCATCATGGGCGGGAATGGAATTCCATACGGAAATATGCTTCGTGGGTATCCTGACAACTCTATTGGACCGTTGACGTCTTCCGGTCGTCCTGCAGGCGGAAATGCCATGATGCGGTTCACGACAGAATTCAGA
Source organism: Fidelibacterota bacterium (assembly GCA_014381855.1). Classification (GTDB taxonomy): domain Bacteria; phylum Fidelibacterota; class Marinisomatia; order Marinisomatales; family JACNKV01; genus JACNKV01. Next base: position 4,831 of record JACNKV010000088.1, read on the forward strand.
ATCCCGTTTTCTGAAAACCCCGTCGTTTACGGAATGCTGTTTGCGGAGATGGGAAATGTTTGGAATACTTCAGATTTGACAGAACCATTTCACTTACCAAGAAATAGCGCATTATCCATGAAACGGACAGCCGGCGCAGGAATACGGTTTTTCATGCCGATGATCGGTATGCTTGGGTTTGACATGGGATACGGGTTTGATGACATAAACGGTGAGGGAAAACCACAGGGTTGGACCTACACCATCACTTTTGGACAACCATTTTAGGAGGATAAAATGAATAAAAAACAATCAATCATGTGGATATTGGCCATCAGCATTTTACTGCCGATAGTATCCATGGCACAGGTGAAAATCGGATATATTGCTTCCGAACGAGTTCGGACGGAATATGAAGAATTTAAAGAAGCGGAATCTCAACTTCAGCTGGAATTCAGAAAAGTACAGTTTGAATACCAGGATTTAATGATACAACTTGACAGCCTAAAACAGTCTTACGAAACGCAGCGACTGATGAGCTCTCCGGATTGGCGGGCAGAGAAAGAGCAGGAAATTCAATCATTGGAGTTGGAAATCCAAAACTTTCAAGCGCAAAAAGTAGGACCCGAAGGTGAGCTGTACCAACGTCAGGCACAAATGGAATATGAACTTCTTGGAAAAGTAAAACAGGCTGTAGACCGTGTGGCTATCGACAAGGGATATGATTTCATTTTCGATGGTTCGGTTTCATTGCTTTACGGAAAAGCCACCTTTGACTTGACTGACGATGTTCTGCATGAATTAAAAAAAGCCAACGAATCGAACTAACCTATTCCGTTGATTACTCTGCAAGAACTTGCAGCTCACTTGGAGGGAGTTGCGGTTGGTAATCTGCATTTAAAGATTTCCGGCGTTTCTGAAATTCAGAGAGGAAAGAAAGGGACCATTACCTTTCTTTCCAACGCGAAATACCGTGGTTTTTTAAATACAACTAAAGCATCGGCAGTTCTCGTCAACGATGTTTCTGTCCTCGAAGACAAATCCGGGATTGTGGTTGAAAATCCGCAACTCGCCATTGCCCGCACCTTGAAATTGTTCAATACTGAACCCTCCCATCTCGCGGGCATTCACTCCACAGCCGTTATTCATAAAACAGCAAGCATTGGAAAAGATGTTTCTATTGGTGCGCATGCTGTGGTTGAAGCCGGCGTTTCCATCCGAGACAATTCTATCGTTGGTGCGCAATGTTTCATTGGAGAAAATTCTGTTCTTGGAACCTCCTCAGTTTTATTCCCGAATGTGTCAATCTACCACAACTCTATCCTTGGAAACCGTGTGCGAATTCACAGCGGCACCGTCATCGGTTGTGACGGATATGGATTTGTGACGGATAAAGATATCCACCATAAAATTCCGCAAACCGGCACCGTAACCATTGAAGACGATGTAGAAATTGGTGCAAATTGCGCCATAGACAGGGCAACAATTGGGACGACCATGATTGGCGCGGGCACAAAACTGGATAATTTGGTGCACATTGCTCATAATGTTAGGATTGGCAAAGGATGTTTGATCACGGCTCAGGTAGCAATTGCAGGTAGCGCTGAAATTGGAAATTTCTGTACTTTCGCCGGGCAATCAGGCGTCGCTCCGCACGTAAAGATAGGTGACAGGGCTGTGTTTGCCGCAAAGTCCGGGGTGACAAAATCTCTGCCGGGTGGAAAAATCTACGCAGGAATGCCGGCTAGGGAAATCAGAGAACAAAATCGCAGAGATGCCGTATATACCGACGTAGAAAAATTAAAAAGACGCTTGAAAATACTGGAAGACAAACCCGCATGAACAGAAATCAGAGAACGATAAAAAAATCGGTGTCGTGTACAGGAATTGGCTTGCACACCGGCGTACAAAGCACGGTTACTTTCAAACCGGCTCCGGAAAACTACGGTATTCGGTTTTTACGAACGGATGTTGAAAATAGTCCGGAAATCAAAGCTGATATCGATCATGTTGTCGATATTTCCAGGGGAACAACCCTTGAGCAAGACGGTGTCCGCATACATACCGTTGAGCATGTTTTAGCAGCTGTCACCGGACTGCGTATCGATAACATCCAAATTGAACTCACCGGAAAAGAACCCCCCGTCATGGATGGAAGCGCTCTGGACTTTGTTCTATCCCTGCAACGAGCAGATTTTGTCGAACAAACGACGCAAAGAGAAGTCCTTAAAATTGACAAAGCGATTGCCTATTCTAATCCTGAAAAAGGAATCGACATCCACGTTTTGCCTTCCGATAAATTTCGTGTAACATTTATGATTGACTATAAATATCCTTCACTCGGGACTCAGTACACAGCCGTCTATGACATGGAAAAGAACTTCCCGACAGAGATTGCGCCCGCAAGGACATTTGCTTTTCTCAGTGAGATTGAAAGCCTGAAAGAACAAGGACTCATTCAGGGTGGAAACCTAAGTAACGCTGTTGTTATCGTCGATAAAAAAATTGATAAAAAAGAGGCGACTCATCTCCGGTCTTTATTTGGAATAAAAGAGGATTTAATTGCCGGTGCAAACGGAATTTTGAACGGGAAAGCGTTACGGTTCTCAAACGAGCCTGTTCGGCACAAAGCACTAGACCTTATTGGTGACTTAGCATTGCTTGGACTTCCAATTAAAGGACATGTCATTGCGGCTCGTAGCGGTCATGCTTCCAATGTGGAGTTTGTTAAAAAAATAAAAAAAGAGTACCAAAAAAAGATTCTGCAAAAGAAATTTCAGAAAAAAGCGAACTCCGACTACCTTTTGGACATTAATGCGATTATGAATCTCATCCCTCATCGATATCCATTTATCATGATTGACCGCATTGTGGATATGACCTTAGGAGAACAGTGTACTGCCATTAAAAACGTCACGATTAATGAGCCATTCTTCCAAGGACATTTCCCCAACCAGCCGGTTATGCCGGGAGTCTTAATTTTGGAATCGATGGCTCAAGCCGGAGCGTTTTTAGTTTTAAACAGCGTTGAAGACCCCATGTCAAAGAATATGTTTTTCTCAGCCGTTAATAAGTCAAAATTTCGGGTGCCCGTCATACCTGGAGACCAAATCAGAATAGAAATGGCGCTAAAGCGGATTCGCCTAGGTGGAGTAAAGTTACAGGGGAAAGCCTATGTCGGAGAAAAACTTGTCGCCGAAGCAGACTTAATGGCAAACATTGTAGATCGCGCCTGAGGAAAATTCCATCTCTATCTCTCTTCACCCAACAGCGATTATTCACCCGGGAGCTATTCTTGGGAAAAGTGTTACTGTCGGTCCCTACTCTATCATTGAAGACGGTGTAACAATTGGCGACGGAACATCGATTGGAAACTACACGACCATCCGAAAAGGGACAACCATTGGTAAAGAGTGCCGAATCTTTCATTCGTGTGTGATTGGTGAAGAGCCACAAGATCTAAAATTCGGCGGAGAAGATACGCTAACGGAAATCGGAGACCATACCGTTATACGCGAATTTGTCACGATCAATCGGGGCACAGATCACAGTGGCATGACAAAAATTGGAAGTCACGTTTTATTGATGGCGTATGTTCATGTGGCCCATGATTGTACTATCGGTGATAATGTTATTTTTGCAAATTTAGTCACGCTTGGCGGTCACGTCCATGTGGATGAATGGGCTTCATTAGGCGGCGGTGTGTTGGTGCATCAATTCTGTAAAGTGGGTGCGCATGCATTCATCGGCGGCGGATTCAGAATTGTTCAGGATGTACCTCCCTTTATTTTAGCTGCGGGCGAACCGTTGAAATACGCCGGCATCAATCGCATCGGATTAAAAAGACGCGGGTTCGACCAGGCTCAACGAAATATCCTAAAAAAAGCTTATAATTATTTCTTTCGGTCTGACATACCCAGAACGCAAGCCATAAAATCTATGCGGTGTGATTTCCCGGAATCCTCCGACGTGAAAGCCATTATTGATTTTATTGATACAAGCGATCGCGGAATTATATAGTGTCATATTTTAACCGTAGCTTCTGGCTATGCTGAAAATATTCGCCTTGTTATCTCCAAAAATTCCTGCGACTTTTTACACATTACATACTTGACATGACACTAGTTTTTCTTTTACGTTTTTTCCCAATGAAACATCGCTTCATACTCCTTACCTTTTTATTTGGTTCCGGGCTGCATGCCCAGTGGCCGTCGTTTGATGTTAGCAACGCTGTCGGTTCGGATTTCACGGACAAAACAACGCCCTATTTTTCAATGATCTCATCCGAAATCGGCTCTCATCCGTTTGTCTTGCGTACAGCGGACTATCGATTTCGAGCAGGAGGTTCTTATCATTATTATCTGCCATATCCAAAATATGAATATGCCCAACAGCAACGCGGCGGGCTCCCTTTTGCAGAGGGCATCATCATTGTTACCTCTAATCTTGCGCTGCACGGTATGGTTTCCGGTGTTGCTCAATCCACCGGGTCTGAACAATCTTTTGTTCACATTCAAGGGTGGGGCTTTCGGCTGTTTCTCACGGACACTCCCGGCAATGACTGGAGCCTGTCAACAAGATTTTCCACATTGAACAACCCAAAAAATTATCGTCTGACAACATTGGATGCAATGTTAGATAAAGAATGGCAGATTTCAACATTTCATCTTAGAACAGGATTGGGTTCCAATACGTATAAGGCTGCGATTTTCATAGATACAGAACCTGCCCCCTCAACGGTTCGCGGTTTTACACCTTATGTCTCGCTCGGTGCTGTTTTTTGGTTTCAATCCATTGTATTTACCCCGGATATGCGTCTTTCCAACAACGGCGTTCAACTTACTTTATCATTACAAAAAGGATTTCATTGATGTCGCGTGTACTTTCCATTTTAGGGTCAACGGGTTCTATTGGTGTTAATGCACTTCATGTTGTAAAAAATCTTAACCAAGAGCTCAACGTTAAATATTTATCGGCTCACAAAAACAGTCAGCGGTTAATCGAGCAGGCGAAAGAATTCCGCCCGGATGCCGTTGCGGTTGTTGATACGGTTGCCGCAAAAGAGGTTCAAGGCGCATTAAAGTCAGAAGCGATTGAAGTGCTCTCAGGACGTGATGGACTTTTAGAGCTTGCCTGTCGTCAAGATGTCGACATTTTAGTCAATGGATTGGTGGGTTCAGCAGGAATGGAACCAACGATTAAGGCCATACGCGCAGGTGTGGATGTGGCATTGAGCAATAAAGAAAGCCTTGTGATGGCTGGGGATATCATCAACAGTGAAAAGGCTGTTTCCGGCGCAAAGATTTTTCCGGTGGATAGTGAGCACTCAGCAATTTGGCAATGTTTGATTGGAGAAAATATTGGTGAAGTCGAAAAAATTATCCTTACCGGAAGCGGCGGACCGTTTCGGTCACGCAATATCTCCGATTTTTCATCTATTACAGTCAAAGATGCGCTGAACCATCCAAACTGGTCTATGGGACAAAAAATCACGATCGATTCCGCAACGATGATGAATAAAGGATTAGAAGTCATTGAAGCTCGGTGGCTGTTTGACATCTCTGTAGAGAAAATTGATATTGTCATCCACCCGGAATCGATTATTCATTCAATGGTGGAATTTGTAGATGGGTCTGTAAAAGCACAATTAGGCGTTCCTGACATGAAAGTGCCCATCCAATATGCGCTGACTTACCCCAATCATGCACCGGCGACATGGGAGAAGCTAAGCTTACCGGAGATCGGATCGCTTACATTTGAATCTCCGGACTTGGAGAAATTTCCGGCAATACAACTGGCGTTTGATGCTCTGAAAAAAGGTGGGTCTTGTCCTGCTGTTCTAAATGTTGCAAATGAGCAAGCGGTCTATAGATTCTTAAAAGGCGACATTCATTTTACTGACATTCCGAAAATCATCGACCAAGCCTGTCAAACAATGGCGTTCTTCGAAAAACCCGTCCTGGAGGATATTTTATCTTTGGAACTTGAAACCACTCGATTTGTACAAGAATTCGAATCACAATTAAAGGAGTAAACTTTACATGACATTTTTATGGGCAACTATTGTTGTTATCGGCATCATTGTTATGGTGCATGAACTGGGGCATTATCTTGCTGCAAGGTCTGTCGGCGTGCGAGTCGAGCGGTTCTCTGTTGGCTTTCCTCCAAGATTTCTGACATTCACATCCGTCGAAAATGGGTGGGCGTTTCGCCTGTTCTTCTACAAGAAAACTTCTGCCGGACTTGAATGGCAACCTGTCTATACTCATACGTTTTCATCACAAGGTAAAAAAGGAAGTGGTACCGAATATTGTCTGGCATTAATCCCACTGGGCGGATACGTAAAAATGGCGGGTGTCATCGATGAAAGCATGGACACAAACATCACCCACGCTCCAGATGAATTTGCAAGCAAGTCCCCATTGGCACAAATGTGGATTATGAGCGCGGGGGTGCTAATGAACATTGTGTTAGCCTTCACGATTTATACGGGAATTGCACTTTATACCGGAATACCGGAGGTTAGCACAGAGCCGATGATTGCGAAACTTATCCCTGATCATCCTGCAGAAAAAGCCGGACTAACCCCAGGGGACAAAGTGCTTCGGGTCAATGGGGAGTCGGTTGATACATGGAAAGATATGACAACTATTATTCATGCTCTGCCGAATTCAGATATTCTCCTCACCGTGGAGCAAGAAGCACACCAAAAAGATTTCCTGATTCACTCTACGTTTCAAACGGTTGTCAATGATGGTAAAATCGACACGCTTGGGTTCATTGGAATAGCACCGGAAATTACGTACCGAGAAAGCAGTATCCCTGAGGCAATTTTTGCAGGAGTACGATCAACCGGCTACGGCTTGGGGCTTATTGTAACGTCCGTACGAATGCTGATAACCGGTGATGCGTCTATGAAAGACATGGGCGGACCGATTATGATCGCACAATGGGCAGGTGAAACCGCGAAGGCCGGTTGGATTCCACTTCTTGGATTTATGGCATTGATAAGTGTCAATCTCGCCTTCATCAACATTCTTCCCATCCCTGCATTGGATGGTGGTCACATCCTGATTACGGCAATTCAAGCCATTATTCGCAAACCAATTTCTCTTAGGGTGCGAATGATCATTCAGCAGATTGGAATGGCGTTTCTTCTGGTGCTAATGATTACCGTGATATTTAATGATGTTTTACGGCTCTTTGGAAATTAAGAAGGCTCTCCATTCAACGAACCACAGATTAGATTAATAAAAATAAGACTCATCATATTACTCCGGCGATAATTAGTCGTGTGAACTTTGTACAGACAAGAATGTCTGTACTACGGATTTTTCAGTACAACAGACATTCCTGCCTGTTGAAAAAGAGTTTAAATAAATTGGGTAATTAGAAAAAAATGGGAAACGAAAAACAGGAGACGGGCAAGCTTTCGATTTTTAACTCAATGTGCTATTTTTACCGATTTCATTTTTAACAGCATCGATCCGAATTTCATCTTAACTTGAATTTTAACCGGGAGATGTCGATCATCTTCGCTTAACCAAATAATCATTTCGCCTTGATTTTTCAGGAGCGAATTTTTCTCTTTGAATGGCTTGATAATCCAGCAAGTAAATTGACCCGCAGACGTCCTAATGGTTTCCTTCCCGGACACGAACACTTGAAAATCTATAAGCGTTTGATTGTCTGCCGTTGTAAAATCATAGGTTTGCCCGACCGTTAACGGCAATGTCCTAAAATAATATAGCAAGGAATATGGATCACGGATGGGTTGTCTCAGGCGAAATGTGTCTTTATCACAAACAGCCAGCGAATCTCTGTAATAAAAACTCGATGTGGTTTTTTGTCTATACGACCCCTCACGAATGGACTTTGTAACTTTATGTGTGATAAATGATTCAGTATCCAGCCAAATATTGATCTCATCTCTCACTTTATAAAGTCTATCCGCCATTTTTCCCGTCTTTATTTTATAGCGAATTTGCGTAGCAGGTATTTGTTTTAGTGTGTCAATTCCAACAACGGACAGTGTCGCAGTCCCTGCCGGGATGTAATTAAAAAACGCATCGTAGGTAAGTTTTTCTCCAACTTGAAACGGTGGTGTCTTCTCTGAAAATCCTATCGCAGTAATAATTACGGCGACAGCAACAAAATACTTTGCTCTATTTTGACGTGTTTTCATCGAATCCGAATTAATGTGTTTTTCTGAATTTTATATATCTGCGATCCCTTAGATGTCTGGAGGACGCCGTCGGCAATAATTAGCTCAACGTCATTGCGAAATACTTTTTCAATTTCATTTGGGTCTTGCAAGGGAGATTGTCCGAAACGATTCACACTTGTCGTTGTAATCGGCGCATCAAGTTCTGCGACAAGTTGAGGTGAAAACGAATTTCCCGGGATACGAATCCCAAGTGTTTGATCTTCACCAAGAATCAACGGGTGGACAATCCCCGGTTTAACATGAGCAATAAGTGTCGTTGCTCCGCCCAATACAGATTTCGCTAAATTTAGCTCATCGTTAGATACATCCAACCAGGACAAAGCCATGTCCTTATTTGCTGCGATAACACTCATAGGACCCGTTCGTTCTTTCAATGTGTTTAAGTTAAGAATTGCCTCTTTGTTTGTGGCATCTACTCCGAATCCGTAGAGCGTATCTGTTGGATATACTAAAATGTTCCCAGATAGAATTACCGAAGCCGCGTTGCGCAATGCCTCGTTGTGATTTATGTCGATAATCTTAATCATCCGTCTGTCGGTTTTGTTTTCCATCGTCGGTGAAACCAAAAATATTGCTCAGGATGTTTTCTTATCCTTGTCTCAAGTAAGGTTGTATATGCCTGCGTAATTTCCTGAATGCTTGCCTTATTTGAAATATCAATCACTTCACATTCTACCACATAATCTCTGGCAGGTGTTTCGTGACTCACAATAAAAACAATAGGGGCATTTGTCTCTTGATAAAACCGTGCAGCCCCTTTCGGGGTAGATGAGGGTTGTCCCATAAAATCTACGAATACTCCCCGTTTTTTTGCATCTTGGTCGCTGGCTAATCCTAAAATGTGCCCTCTCTTTAACACATGATACATTTTTTCAATCGGTTCTTTTCGCAAAAGATGCCGAATACCACTTTGTTCCCGTAGCTCCCTAAAAAACAGATCTGCTCCCCGATTTCTTTGCTTGTTTACCACCACAACCACAGGATAGTTTTGCCTGCCCATCCAATCCATTAATATTTCCCAGGGACCAAAATGCCCCGTAACCAGGATGATGCCTTTACCTTTTTTAAGTGCCGAATCAAAATTCTCTTTCCCCTTTATTGTTATAGAGGAGTCTACAGGAAATGAGAGAAACTGAATGAAGTTTTTTGCAAAAAAGCTGTAAGCGTTTTTTAATACATTTATGTTCCGGTTTAAAGACCTCTCGGGAAAAGCCCGGATTATATTTTGTAAGGCAACTTCTTTTCTCAGCGGAATATGATGATAAAGAAACGACGCAAGTCGTTCCGAAAACAACTGTCTGGATGAAACGGACATTGACCGGAGCCATCGCGATACTGTTTTCAAAAGAAAATAGGTGAGTGTATGTAGTGGACTCATTTTTCAATAGTTCTTATCACATGCAATGCGAAATCTAAGATAAATTCCTGGTGAACTACATTGGTTTTATGAACAAATTCCATTAAACTTAACCCTATGAAAAACTCTATATACAGCCTTCTTATTCTTCTCGCGGTCGGTTTTGCTGATTCCAAGCCGTTGGTTTACAAGATTCCGATTCAAGGTACCATTGATTTAGGACTTCCGCCGTTCATTGAACGGGTCATCGAAACCGCCGAAAATGAAAAAGCCTCGGCAATCATTTTCGACATAGATACGTTCGGAGGACGAGTCGATGCCGCTACTCAGATCAAGGATGCTATCCTAAGTTCAAAGGTGCAAACCATTGCCTTTATTAACCGTCGGGCAATCTCTGCCGGAGCGTTGATTTCACTCTCCTGTGAAAAAATATACATGACCGGTGGCGGGACTATCGGCGCCGCAACTGCTGTGGATATGCAGGGAAATAAAGGCACCGAAAAAGTTATTAGCTACATGCGGGAGGAAATGGCATCCACAGCGGAAGCACGAGACCGCAATGTCGACATCGCCAAAGGTATGGTGGACGAAGAATTGTCCTTTACACATTTGGTTATCGAAAGTGATTCGGTGGAAGTTGCCGATCTTGAAGGACGAAAAGAAGGGAAATTAATTACCTTAACCACCGAATTAGCGATAAAATACAATATGGCAGATGGTGAATTTGAAACCTTTGACGATGTGTTAACAGCGCTGGGTTTGGAAAATGCGGAAATTCGCGTTGCAAAAGAGAATTGGTCAGAAAATCTGGTACGGTTTTTAACGAATCCTGTTGTCGCTTCTCTGCTGATGACTTTCGGTTTCCTTGGAATTTTATTTGAACTGCAAAGTCCCGGATGGGGGATTCCTGGCACCTTTGGCGCTGTGTGCTTGGCGTTATCTTTGGGCTCATCCTACATCGTCGAACTGGCAACGATGAGTGACTTAATCATTATTTTACTTGGCGTGGTGCTTCTCTTGTTAGAAGCATTGGTAATCCCGGGATTCGGTATCGCCGGAATTGCCGGTATCGGAATTATCCTTTGGGGGCTTTACGAATTATTATTACCCGAAGTTCCAGTGGGTAAGGAGGTTACATCTATGGCATTAACAGGATTAACCATCGGGATTATCGGAGGAATTATCGGACTGATTTTATTGTTCCGTCTGATGATCAAGACAAAGTTTTGGGCAAAGCTGACCGCCCCCGGCATTGAAAGTGTCGAACAAGGATACAACACATCCGTTGGATGGGAAAACCTGAAAGGGAAACAAGGTGTCGCGACTACAGATTTACGTCCGTCTGGCTGGGTTTCTGTCGAAGATCAGCGAGTCTTTGTTGTGAGTGAGGGAGATTTCATTACAAAAGGCGACACGGTAACCATCCTGTCTGTGGACGGAAACCGTGTTGTAGTAAGGTCATTAAATCAAAATAAGTAGGAGAAAATCATGAGTATCATATCAGTCATTATGTTAGCCTTTGTGCTATTTTTCGTTGTTACCATAATGTATTTCGTCCCGGTGGGGATGTGGATACAGGCAATTGTCAGTCTTGGTTTAGGCAAGATTACCATCATAGACCTCATCCGTATGCGGTTGCGGAAAATTCCACCCAGATTAGTCGTGGACGGTGTTATTAATGCACACAAAGCCGGTCTGGAAGATATTTCCACAGAATTACTGGAAACCCATTTCCTTGCAGGTGGAAACGTAGCCAATGTTGTGTCCGCAATGATCGCGGCAAGTAAGGCAAATATCGATTTACCTTTCACAACATCCACGGCTATTGATCTTGCCGGAAGAGATGTAAAAACCGCCGTGCAAACCAGCGTGTATCCAAAAGTGATTGATGCCCCAAAAGACGGTACTCTTGCCGCAGTCGCCAAAGACGGGATTGAAGTAAAAGCCAGAGCGCGGGTCACGGTTCGAACAAACATCCCCGGACTGGTCGGCGGTGCCACGGATGAAACAATTATCGCGCGAGTCGGTGAAGGAATCGTCAGCGCCATCGGTTCATCTGCAACCTATAAAGCAGTTCTCGAAAATCCGGATAATATCTCCAAAGCTGTTCTGTCAAAAGGCTTGGATGCTGGGACGGCGTATGAAATTTTGTCTATTGATATTGCCGATGTAGATGTCGGAAAAAATATCGGCGCACGGCTTCAGGCAGATCAGGCACAGGCAGATTTACGCGTAGCTCAGGCACGGGCAGAAACACGCCGAGCTATGGCAGTTGCTGAGGAGCAGGAAATGAAAGCCAGAACGCAGGAAATGCAGGCGAAAGTTGTCGAAGCTGAAGCCGAAGTTCCAAAGGCGATGTCGCAGGCCTTCCGTGAAGGCAATCTTGGAATCTTTGATTATTACAACATGCAGAATATCAAAGCCGATACCGGGATGAGGCGCTCCATTTCAGGGGAAGATAAAAACAAATCGACCGAAGCTCCGGAAGACCACGAAGAGAATCTACTGTAAGTAGAAAGTGAATGAGATTGGGTTTTTTCTCCACGCTCTCTGCTATTAGCTATTAAAGAGGTGATGTAAACATGGAAGGCATCGGTTACTGGTTATTCCTTTTGGTTCTGTATTCTCTGTCAATGCTGGCAAAGAAACGTAAGCAAAAACAAGCATGGCAGGAGTTGGAACAACAGGAAGAAGGTCAACCCCCACCGCAACAACCAACAATGCCCGGCTTTTTGCAGGATATTTTCGATGACATGGTCGAAACAAAGGCTGAGGCGAAGATTAAAGGTGAGCCTGAGTATGATGAGGAAATCACAATTGAACCACCACCATCTAAACCGGTGTATGTACAGCCGAAACCGGTTGAGCATGAACATTCTATTAAGTGGAAACATTCGCAATTTTCCGAACCGAAAAAAGCACCCACAACCTCAAAACTGATGAGTGCATTAAAACACCCGAACGGACTGAAACAGGCAATCCTGCTTAAAGAAATTTTGGGTAAACCACGCGCACTGAGGAAGAAGGTTCGGTAGATAATCGAAAAAAGCCAGACAGATTGTTGTGTCTATAATAAATACACTATCGTATAGAGTAGCAAAAAATGTCGATCTGTCCGTAATTGTTGAAATTTACAATAGTATTATTGATGAAAAGGAGCTTACAGCTGACTTATCAAGATTTACCGTTAAGGATAAGCGATCATGGTTTTTGTCCCATTCAGCTACACCCTATCAACTATATGTTGTGGAAAGAAGTGCAACGATTGTAGGATATTTTTATTTTTCACCGTGGAGAAGTGGCAGGGAAGCATTGGGAGGGACAGCTGAAGTGTCCTATTATCTACAAAAGGAATCCCGCAGAAAAGGGATTGGTCGATATATACTTCAGCAAGCCATTCGTATTGCAAGAGAAAACGGGCTGATAAATCTTTTGGCAATATTATTGGACATAAACATACCCAGCATGAAATTGTTGGAATCGGAAGGCTTCGTAATTGTTGGTAGAATTCCGAACATAGCTGTGATAAATGACAAGGTTTGCGGTCAATTATTAATGATAAAACCACTAATAGCGTGAAAGTATTATGGTATGAACTATAAGACATTACCTCCCTGTGGCTACACCTGCCACGACTGCCATTTTTATGGTAAAGGCTGTTTTGGGTGTCAGAAAACCTGCGGAAAGCCTTTTTGGATTGCTGATGAAAAGTGGGATGCCTGCCCGATTTTCGACTGCTGTGTTAACGAAAAAGTATTAGAGCATTGCGGTCTCTGCCCTGAATTACCCTGTGAGACATTTCTCACGCTGCGTGACCCCGATATGACCGACGAAGCGTTTGAGAAATCGTTGGCAGACCGAAAGGCTCTTCTGCTTAGCAGGGTGAAAAATAATTAAGCCCATTTCGACATAAATCCCTAAATAGATTTTTCTTTACGTTTCTCCGCGACTTAGCGGTTATGGCTATTATATTTATTTTATCCGCAGACCTTTATCTTCGTTGATGAATATCCACGCAGCGACTTTGCCGATATTCATGGATTCCTGAGCATCCCAATACTGAATGCCGTGGTGGTATTGTGAACTGGTGTCATCTTTCGGAATACTGTCAACAAAGTCAATAATTTGCTGTACGCGTCCTATCCATAATTTCATATTTTCTTCACGGAGGTCCACCCAGCCCGCGTAAGCCCATTTGTCAATCTTCTCCGGTGTGATCTTCAGGGATTCACGTCCGCGCTGCACCGGGATTTTCACCTGCGGTCCGCGTAATATCTGTTCTCCGTCAGGTAGAAGAATTGGCAATCCGATGGAAATAATTTGTGAACGCAATGTTGAATCCGCCCGAATCATTTCGTCCACTTTTTCCGTCAAAAGTTTTGGTCCATGTGCTATGATGCACTTTAGGTCTCCGCAGGCTTTTTTCAGCAAGTGAGCTTCATATAATAGTTTTGAAAGTCTGGGCGGACCCAAAATCTCAAATGCCACGCTGGTCGTATTGTGTTTTTCTTGGAGTTTCTCCATTTCGTGCAATGCTTGGTGGCGCATATATCCGGCGCGGTAAGTCGGTCCCATGATGGAATTATCCAATGCATTCAAAATATCGTGCCCTGTGCTGTCTCCCAAAATTTCCATGATAACATTTTTGGCGATTTCCTCGGGGGTTACAAACTCCATTTGCCCGGCAGAGGTGATGGTCTCAAACTCTCCCTGTGAAAATATTCCGTTTTCACCGGTATCAATAAAGACGGATTTAAGCGTGTCGTTCAAGTCTGTCCATTGATTATTCCCGGTGAAGCTAAAATGAGCTTCTAATGTTTCTGCATTATCAGGAGAGCAGTCAAATAATTCGATTGGGTGTCCGTGTTTGCTTATTTCTCCGTATTTGATACCTTTCCAGGCAATCGCGGCGGCGGGTTTTATCTCCTTGCAAATCGGACCGCCCGGCGTGCGCCCCATCAAGAACAGCAGCATCGTGTGAGCTCCGGCAAGTGAGGTTTTGCTGAGTAGTACGCGTGAGGGGCGTTCCTCACTGTGCGTGTACGGAATATTCAATCCCATTCCGCCGGTACCGGTAGTGCCGATTTTAAGATAAACCCGTGTTTTATGTTTCAGCATACTGGCGTGAAGAATCTGAATATGCCGAATAATTTGCGGAATGTATAGTGTGGTCAGCATTTTTTCCATTTCGGTTTTCAGACTGTCCTGCAGTTTGCCACCTTCTTTTTCTGCTTGCTTCAGTTCGCGGTTGAGGTTGTAATATCCGGTGTAAATATCTTGATATGCCAATGCCGTTGCTGTATTGACGGTATCGATGATGATATGCGGTTTGTGATTGGCAATTATCGTGTGTAAAAATGATGAGTTCAATCGCTCATCATTAAAAGATTCCATCGTATCTTCGCGTAATTGTCGACGATAATCCGAATTGTTCAGCAGTTCATTTCTGCTCAAATCTTTCAGAGACGTACGGACAAACACATTTCCCCACGCCGGGACAAATCGGACATGAGGTGCTTCGACTTTCATGAGCTCACACGATTCAATCGCCTCATGTTCATGCAATGACAAGACAACAACTTCGCTTGGATTGTGCTCAATCAGTTTACGAAGGATAGCGGTTCCGACCAATCCCCAGCCGCCTAAAATTAAAATTCTGCGATCTCTGATATCCATAGTTTACTCCTACCAATAATTAGGTTTGTATTTGTAATGTTTTGTTGTGAAAAAACGCTAAAACCCCAAGGGCAATAGAATGAAGTTTTGTGTGAATACTGTCTGAGCGGGAGAGTAAGACAATCGGGGCTTTTGCTCCAAGGATAACTCCGCCCCCACTTGCATTTCCGATTCCCATCAATGCCTTCACCATAAAATTAATTGCCGTAATGTTCGGGCCGATAAACACATCGACTTCTCCGGCAATGTTTGAGGTGAGTCCCTTAGATGTTGCGGCTTTTTTGGACAAAGCAACATCAAGTGCAATAGGTCCTTCTATGGCGAACCGCGAATCATCACGATACCGATTAACGGTGTCATTTGCCGTCATTGATTCGGGCAATTTATCCGTGACTTTTTCCACGAGCGACAACATCGCAATGTTCGGCGTATCTATTTCAAGAGCTTGTGCCATGTCCAATGCGTTGAGGATAATCGAATCCAACACCTTTGGTGTGAGATTTGGATTTACTCCGCCGTCTGTCATCAGCATTAGGCGATCAAAATTTTTCGACTTCACAACAGCAATATGCGACAGTAGCCGATTGGTGCGAATTCCGGTTTTAGAATTCATTACCGCCTTTAGTAATGTGGAAGTCTCGATATCTCCTTTCATCAGGATCTCGGCTTCACCGCTTGCAATGGCTGCCACAGCATTTTTTGCAGCAACTTCGGGGGCGTCATCGGTAAAAATCATCGGAGCTACCCAGCCCAGTTTTTCAGCCTCATCCAAGACATGAAATAAATACGCTTGTTTCGGATTTACTACCGCAATTTTAATCGGCGGATAGTCGGAAATTTTATTATAAATATCACGAAAGGTTTTTAGCATGGCTGATACTCTTTCCACGACTCTTCTTTGTTCAACACTCGAAGCGTCGCTTCTGCTAATGCGTCCAATTCAAAAGACCCCGGATAAATAAACCGGCGTTCAATGAAAGGTAAATAGTCTGTTAATTGCTGAATCATCCTATCCGAAAATACAACACCTCCGGTGAGAATCAGCCCGTCTGTTTCGCCTTTTTGAATTGCATAGATTGCTCCGATTTCTTTGGCAATTTGGTAAATCATCGCCCGATAAATTAGGTTTGCTTGTTTATCTCCCTGTCTAATATTTTCCTCAACTTCGCGGATATCATTAGTCCCAAGATAGCCTTTTAATCCGCTCTCTTTGGATAATTGCAGCTCAACAGAATTTTTCGATTTATCCGTTGAGCACATTAGATTGAGCACCCCGGAGAGAGGGAGAGCACCGGCTCTTTCTACAGAAAATGGTCCCATCCCAAGTAACGCATCATTCACATCTACAATATTCCCGCCTAAAACGGAAGCTATCGAAAAACCGGTTCCCAAATGCGCAACAATAAACCGTGTGTTTTTGAGTTCTTTTCCAATGTCGATAGCGGCTTTCCGCGCACAATACCGAATATTGAGTGCATGGCTTCTGCTTTTGCGTTCAATGCCTGGCACGCCGGAGATTCGTGCAACATCGATCATATCATCTGTGGTAACGGGATCAACGATGAACGATGGAACATTCCATTTTCTCTGCAGATAATTCGCAATGAGTGCCCCAAGATTTGAGGCGTGATTGGCATATTTTGCGGAACGATAGCTGTCTAACATGGCATCGTTTATTTTATAAACGCCCGCAGGTGATGGGGCTAACGGACCGCCTCGGGCTGCGATGGCATCTAATTGGTCAATAGACGTTAAAAAATCAGAAATGGAATGAATTCGGAAATCCAGTTGTCCTAAAACATCATCAGATAAAGCATGGTCTGCGTGACTCACAGAGTGGCACCACACACATTTTTCATTGTGGTAATACCCAACCTCTGTCGAGCCGGATCCGGGATTAATCGTGAGTATAAAGAAAGCGTGCTCCCTGTTTTATTGGATTAAAATGAAACATGGTAACATTTCCAAATTTTCGATCCTTATACCCGACATCCGTCTGGATTTCCTGCCCGACCGGCCTGCTGGCGCTTCGCTCAACCTAATCCTTACCTACCAACTCCATTCCCAATCGCAGTGCTTTTTCGTTCAAGGGAATGAGGTGATGGTGCCGTTTGGGGAGTACTTTTTTCAACGCCTCAAGAATAGATGAAATTTCAATAATCGGCTTAACCGCTAAAAATGCACCAAGGATGATCATGTTCATCGTACGGGGATTGTTTAGTTTTTTTGCTTCTTCCGCCGCCGGAATTTTGAAAACCTTAGCATCATCTCGGGTGGGCGGATTCATCACATTGTTTGCTTCATAAACGATATTCCCGCCGGGCTTAACTGCGGATTCAAATTTGTCCATCGACGGCTGGTTCAAAATAATTGTCGTATCAAATTTATTGATGATGGGCGAGCTAACTTTATCATCGGAAACGACCACAATACAGTTTGCGGTTCCGCCACGCATTTCAGGTCCATAACTTGGCATCCAAATCACTTCTTTGTCCTCGACCATCCCGGCGTAGGCTAAGGTCATCCCCATGGATAACACACCCTGCCCGCCAAATCCGGCAATAATAATTTCTTCGTTCATGCTATTTTTCCTCCTTCGGCGGGACTTTAATATCGCCCAGTTGGTAAAAGTCAAAAACTTCGTCATCCAGATATTTATTGGATTCCTCCGGGGTCATTTTCCACCCGGACGGACAGTTAGAGACCACTTCGACCAAACAAGTGCCGCCCTTTCCATCAATCTGATACTGAAGCGCTTTTTTAATGGCTTTTTTTGCTTTACGAACTGCTTTCGCACTGTTCACGGCTTGGCGTGTGATGTAATAAGCTCCCGGCAGTAACGCCAGCATTTCAGCAATTCTAATGGCATGTCCCATCAAATCCACATCACGTCCGTCAGGACTGGTAGAAGTCTTTGCGCCCTCAAGAGTGGTTGGCGCCATCTGTCCGCCTGTCATTCCGTAAATACCATTATTGATAAACACGATGAGAAATTTATCTCCGCGATTTACGGCATGGATGGTCTCTCCCGTTCCAATCGCCGCCAGATCACCATCACCTTGATAGGTAAAGACGATTTTGTCAGGAAATACTCGTTTAATTCCAGTGGCACAGGCGGTGGCGCGACCGTGCGCTGCCTGCTGTGTATCTACGTTTAAATAATTGTACGCCAGGACAGAACACCCGACCGGAGCGATTGCGATTGTTCGATCCATAACGCCCAGTTCTTCCACCGCTTCCATGATAAGACGGTGAACCACGCCGTGTCCACATCCGGGGCAGTAATGATTCGGAGCATCGTGGAGTAATTTTGTCCGCTCCCAAACTTCCTTCATGGATTCAATAACATTGTCTTTTATTTTTTCAGACATAATTACTGTCTCCTTTTCGGTGAATATAACTTTTTAATTTCCTCTAAAATCTCATCCGGCTGTGGAATCATACCGCCCATTCTTCCGTAAAAACCGACCGGTACTTTTCCGTTCACAGCCAGACGTACATCCTCTACCATTTGTCCGGCACTCATTTCTACAGTCAAAATTCCGCTTACTTTCGCCGAAAGGTCTTCGATTGCCTGATACGGGAACGGATAAAGTGAAATTGGTCTCAGCAGTCCAACCTTTAATCCTTCTTCTCTGGCAAGATTAACCGCTTTATGTGCGATTCGGGCGGATAATCCGTAAGCAACAAGCAAAAAGTCGGCATCTTCCGTTTGAATAGTTTCGAAACGCACTTCGTTCTCTTCGATTTTTCGATACTTTTTCTGAAGAATTTGATTCTGTTTTTCCATGTCTTCCGATTGAAGATGCAATGATGTTATCACGTGCTGTTCGCGACCGTTTACGCGACCGGTAGTAGCCCAAGACGAATGATTTGTGCGATTTTTTTCAATATCGTATTCCGGGAAAACGACCGATTCCATCATCTGTCCCAATGCTCCGTCTGTAAGTATAAGTACCGGCATTCGGTATTGGTCGGCGAGATCAAACCCGATGTATGTAAAGTCCGCCATCTCCTGTACGCTGTTCGGTGCTAACACGATGAGCTTGTAATCTCCGTGTCCGCCACCTTTCACTGCCTGAAAATAATCCCCCTGCGATGGTTGGATGGTCCCCAATCCGGGTCCGCCTCGGACAACATTCACCAGTAAGCACGGAAGCTCAGCACACGCGATGTATGAAATTCCTTCCTGCATCAGGCTATACCCGGGGCTGCTGGTGGATGTCATCACCCTTGCTCCTGCGCCCGCTGCTCCGTACACCATATTAATCGAAGCAATTTCACTTTCTGCCTGAACAAACGCACCGCCGCGTTTATGCAGTTCTCTGGACATATATTCCAGCAGTTCTGATTGAGGGGTGATCGGGTACCCGAAATATCCCTGCAAACCGGCACGGATGGCCGCTTCTGCCAGAGCTTCGTTTCCCTTCATTAATTGTTTTTTGTTCATACGCTTTGTCCTTTAGAAATTGGTCTGGTTGCCTTCACTTTTTTACCTTCTCTGTACACAGTGATAATCGCCTCCGGACATACCAATGCACAGTTCGTGCAGCCGGTGCAAGTATCGTACGAAAGGATGGAAAATGTATATCCTTTTTGGTTTAGAGATTTGGACATTTCGAGGGAGTCTTGGGGACATTCAATAACACAAAGGTCGCATCCTTTGCACTCTTCGGTTTTAATGATTACATGACCACGTATTTTTGCCATAATTTACCTTTTTAAGAGAGTTAAAATCGTGCCGAAATTAAGTACGCAATTTAGTGAAAATCACCGAAACAATTCAATGAATAGAACGGATTAGGATAAATGCCTGCCCGCCATTGGTTCGGAGGGCCTGCCCGTAGCAGGCGGGCCTGCCGAAGCCTTGGCGCAGACAGAGAAACTCCGTGTTTTTTACGGGGGTGAGTGGTGATTTGGTTCAGAACTATCGTAAGCCACCAGATTAAACAATCTTAGTAAGGATTTCGTTTATTTGGACCCGTAATTCTTCCGGTGGTCCGTCATTTTTCATTACAAAATCAGCCATACTCACTTTTTCATCGCAGGGCCATTGCAAGTCCATCCGTCTTAGAATATCCTCTCGTGTAAGTGTTCCACGATTTAATGCTCTCTCCATCCGGTTTTTTATCAACGATGTTACCGAAATAACATAATCCAAATGTTGGTCCAATCCGGATTCAAAAATAAGTGCTCCGTCCACTATAAAAATTGTGTGTTTTTCGTCCTTAGATATTTTTTTAAAGCGGCGATCAATGACTTCGAATAAATACGGATGAACCACGGCATTTAATTGCTGTTGGTGATTTTCATCCTGAAAACTAACTCTCGCAAGTTTTTTACGGTCAATGTGTCCTTCCGGATTTAGAATGTCTGTACCAAACTCCGCAATGAGTTCGCTTTGGACCGTATCATGCGTATCCAAAAGATGTTTTGCTTCTTTATCCGCATCAAATACATACGCACCCAGCTCTCTGAAAATAGCACTTGCTGTGCTTTTCCCGGATCCAATTCCGCCTGTTAACCCAACTTTTAACATCTTAACGCAACACCTCAATAATTCGTTCTGTTATTTCAGGGATTGTTCCCAATCCGTCTACTTTTTGTAGCAGATTCAATTTTTGATAATAATCCAACAGTGGGGCTGTGGCATCCCAGTAGACTTTCTGACGCTGCTTAATAACGTCTTCTGTGTCATCACTTCGCCCGGAGGTTTTCCCACGCAAGATCAAACGATTTATCAACTCATCCTCATTGGCATACAGACTAACAGCAGCATCCAGTTGGTGACCAAGCTCCGTCAGTATTTTTGTCAATCCTTCTGCTTGCAGAATTGTCCGCGGAAATCCATCTAACAGATAACCTCTTTCGCAATCATCCTGCTGCAAACGTTGTTCCATCATTGTCAAAAGTAACGCATCCGGGACAAGTTCACCGGCATCCATATATTTTTTAGCTCTTATTCCCAATTCAGTTTCTGCAGAAAGTTCAGCCCGCAAAATATCACCGGTGGACAGATGAATAATATCGTAATGGTCTTTCAAGTTTGTTGCCTGGGTTCCTTTTCCAACGCCCGGAGGTCCCATGAGTATCAGCCTCATTATGTGTTTCCCTTTTTCGTTATTTATTGGAAGGCTTTGCAAAGCCCTGTGCGTAAAGCCTTCTATTGATTATTCAGGTAGTTCATAGCAGTTACGACACCGTGCTTCGTACACGTCTGTTTCTCCGATAATCACCTGTTCAGAATCTTTGGTTGTTCGCTGTGTGAACGACGCCGGATTTCCGCATTTCACACAAATCGCCCATATTTTGTCGAGATAATCCGCCTCGCACATGATGAGCGGCATCGGCCCGAATGGTAGGTTTCTGTAATCGGTATCCAACCCTGCGACGACAACACGTTTATTTTGTTCAGCTAATGTTCTGCACACATCGATTAAATCATCGCTGAAAAACTGTGCTTCGTCAATACCGACCACCTCTGCATCTTTTGAAAGCTCTAGGATTTCATTTACGTCAGAAATCACGATAGATTCAAGTTTCCGTTGATTATGCGACACAATGTGATTTTCGCTGTAGCGGTTATCAATTATTGGTTTAAAAATGACTGTTTTCATTTGAGCAATCTCTGCCCGGCGTAATCTTCTGATTAATTCTTCTGTTTTTCCGCAGAACATTGGTCCGCAAATAACCTCAATCCAACCTGTGTCAATGGGGCGTGATGGTGTAAAGGGCATTAAATTTCCTATCCGATTATTGTGTGTATTTTTGTGCGAAGCAAATCAACCGCAACTTTATTATTTCCGCCTTCGGGGATAATCACATCCGCGAAATATTTCGATGGTTCAACAAATTGTTCGTGCATAGCGCGGACTGTCTTCAAATACTGATTTACCACAGATTGAAATGTCCTTCCGCGTTCTTGCATATCTCGGGTAAGCCGGCGAATAAAACGAATATCCGCAGGAGTTTCAACATAAATTTTTATGTCCATCAATTCTCTTAATACCGGGTAATGCAGTGCTAAGATTCCTTCAACTACAATCACATGATGGGGATCTACCCCAAGTGTTTCCTTCTTTCGATTGTGTTTGGCAAAATCATAAATAGGAACATCAACCGGCTTCCCTTTCATCAGGGAAATTAATTGGTGATTAAAAAGCTCAATATCTATGGCATCCGGGTGGTCATAATTTTTCTTTTTCCGCTCGTCCATTGACAGGTGGGAAAGGTCTTTGTAATAACTGTCCAGTTCGATGACAACAACCTCGCCTTTTCCGTATTCCCTAAGCAGTTGTTTAGCAATGGATGTTTTCCCGGAGCCGGTTCCGCCGGCAATCCCGATGAGAATTGGGTTAATATTCATGGTGTAATTTCAGAGTATTTTACTACTGTTATCAATCTTGATTTAAACAAATCGCAAATTTTTTATGAGTTGGGTTGTTTCGTTAACTGCGATGCGTCAAAAGCGTCCGGCATTAATTGCCTGCTTGTGGTTTCACGAACCTTGCCCTTTTCATCTGCAATGTATACCGGAATATCTTTGCATAAATCCCAGATGACCTGGCGACAGGCGCCGCAGGGAGAGCCTCCGTTTTTTGTCGCAACTGCAAGGGCTGTAAAACTACGATGTCCTTCTGCAACTGCACGATATAACGCTACACGTTCAGCGCAACATGTCAGCCCGTAACTTGAGGATTCCACATTGCATCCGCCGATAATGGTTCCGTCATCTGTCATGGCCGCTGCACCAACCCGGTACCCGGAATACGGTGCCACTGATTTTTTTCGCATATCAATTGCTTTTTGAATTAACGCGTTGTCTTTCATGGTGTTTCTATGTGTTGTTATGGGTTTTCTGCAAATAGGGTTACATAGCTTTCAAGCCAGAGGATGGCTTCAGAAATCGAAGGAATTGCTGCCGTTGAATGATTCCTGTTCTCAAAGGTGACCAATGTGATATTCAGGGCGTTTGCAGTTATCTCTGCAACAGAATATGGGACGATAACATCAGCGCTTCCATGATAAATTTGTATCGGCGCTTCCGGAGTCCAATTCAAGAGCGTGTTCTCTTCCAGTAACAATGTCCGCAATTCATGCTCAGGATTAGTTGTAAACCCCTCAATAAATGAAGGCTGAAACAAGTCTGCAATGACGATTGTCAGAGAATCCCGTATTTGGTCGCCGTTCAACGTACCATCATATAAAAAGGGGACTTTTTCTGCATAAGGAGATTGAAAAACTTCGTGAACGTTATTTAAGTCATAAATGGTGTTGTACGTCATGAAGACATATCCAAGATATGCAGGTTGGTCATAGGTGTCCCAGCTCAATAGAGTGGTTGCCATTCCTTCTATATCATAGGGTCCAGCCATCGGAGCTGATGCGGTAATCTGAAATTCATCTGCATAGTTTTCTTCGATTGTTTTGTGCGTCGCCATCGTCACATATCCTCCCTCGGAATACCCGGCAAGAAACAACTGCCCGTTCAGTTCTATTCCTTTTTCTGTTACAAATGTCCGGCAGGCGCGAAGAAAATCAACGACCGGTTCCGCCGATCCTTTGGCGTGAATGTATGGATGAATTCCATCGGAGACCCCCAGCCCGAGTCCGTCCGGGCAGGCAACAACAAAACCGTTCCCTGCAATCCAGATACCTTCTCCGGAATAATACGGATTGACAGATGCGACATCTTCCCTGCGAAAGATTGTGCCGTGATGTACACTCGCCAGCGGAAAGGAAACATCCGTTTCGGAAAGTGGTACATAAATTGCTCCGGATGCGATGGTTTGTTTGCCATGGACATCGATGGTATAATATTGAACACTGTACGCTTCAATATTGTACTCTGCCCATGCATCGGCGTGTATGGAGTCTGACGGTAAAAATTGATTAATATTCTCTGCAGTCAGTAATGGCAAGGTTTTTTTTGAGGAAACAATCTCTCCTCGCTGTATTTCGGGTTCGTGATTATCTTCGCACCCCAAGGTAAAAAGCAGGACAAACAAAAAAAGGAACATTGTAGCTTTGCTATATTTCATCATACAAATCTGACGAGTTTTTTTATACGCTCTAAACCGACACCAACCACAAAACCCCCGATATGAGCAAACCATGCAACACCGCCGGATTGTACCCCGATAGATCCGATTCCGTTTGTTAGTTGTTCTAAGAACCAAAGCCCAATTACAATCATTGCGGGCACGCGAATCGTGGTAAAAAAGAAGAACAGAAAGACAAAGACATGTACCCGTGCTTTCGGGTACCGCATCATATAGGCAGCCAAAACTCCGGAGATTGCCCCGCTGGCGCCCACCATCGGAATTCCCGATGTTGGGTCAATCATAATCTGTGCAACAGCAGCACCAATTCCGCACAGAAGATAAAAAACAAGGTATTGAGTATGCCCAAAGGCACTTTCAATGTTATCGCCAAAAATCCATAAAAACCACATATTACCAAGGATGTGAAAAAGTCCACCATGAAGAAACATGGATGTAAATAATGTAAGTACCGTCCAATGGTTTGGGATGAGTCCAAATGCGTAGATCAAATCGGCATTCGCAGTGCCGATTCCGGTTTGCAATAAAAACACAACGGCATTGAGTGCAATAATTCCATACGTAACATAAGGAATTAATATTCTTGGATTATCGTCTTTGTAAGGAAAAAACATTCGTAGATGTTCAGTTAATCGACGGAAAAGTTAACGGTTTTTTCTGTGTAATTCCCAGCCCTGTCTGAAATAAATATTATCAACTCATGACTTCCGGCACTTAGGGGCTCTTTTAATTGATAGGACATTTCTTTTTTTATCGGTTGATATACCATGAGGAGTTTATCTCCATCCAACGCCATTGTTAAGGACTGTTCATTTGGAGCGATTCCGGACAAATCATCTTTAACCGTTGCCGATAACACCTCGACATCCTCATAATCATAATGCCCGTCTTGTTCGGGGAAGGTGCGCACCACAACAGGTGGTTGAATATCCTGCAAAATTGTGACGGCGTTTATCTCTTTTAATTCTGCAATCAAAACCCGTTTTGCCAGCGTGTTTTCTGTGGGTAAGTATGACCATTTTTCAGTGTCCGGATTGTATGCATATATACCCAATCCTTTATCCAGAGCATATTCATCTCCATAACGAATTCCCACTTGAATTGACTCTTTTAACGGCATTTCAAACGGTTGAAGTTGATACACATCTGAACAGTGAATTCCATCAGGAACCGGTGCTGAATTTTCTACCTTGTCAATCCACATGAGTGTGGGATGGTAGACCGACCCTTTTCGTATGCGAATGGAGCAATTTTTATCTCTGGAAAGCACGGGAACAGTTTTTTCGGGTATCGCCAGTTTCGGCACCATCTCGTACCGGATAATTCGTTCAGTATCGTTTTGAAGTACAATGTCAATTTGATAAACTCCCTCAAATTTCTTCGGAAGCAATGCATCACTTAGAAAGGTCGCCGGATGAATTTTTGTAAGCGGGATTGTCTCGTATCTCTCATCTTTTTGTAATCGAACATTTAAACGACAGTCCAGCGGAGTTTCGGTATCCACCTGAAGAAAAATTCCGGCATCGGTGTGAGAAAATTCTATGTCTATTTTCGCCGTTAAGATGTCTCCATGTTTTTCACGTGAAGCCCAATGAAAAGGATAGGATACTGCTCCCATTTTATTCGTCCCGATAAATTGAAGGGTTTTTCGGGTGGTGTCCTTTTTTCTAAATGTCAGAACTAATCCATTGTCATTTCGTTTGGTTTCAATGGGTCGTACCTGTTTATCTGCAAAGCCGTACGCCGTAAAACTGTAACACACCACCGACTGGACTGGTATAAATCCCTTTGCCGGAGATATGAAAAACGTCTGCGTGTTATCGTCTTCTCTGATTAACTCAGCCGTAATAACTGAAGACGGGTGTGAAAAAATTATTCCGGTAGCAACCGACGTGTTCCCGGCAGTATCTTCTACACGAATCTCCACCGTATGATATCCGGGTGAAAGATAAATATATCCGTCTCCATCGCCTCCCGATGTGTTAATCGTGGCAGGCGGATGGTGTTTCATCCTGAAAAGTTTTTGAAACTCACCTAAATTTAATCGGGACAAACGATAATCCCGAACTACCGAAGCCAAACCGGATTCTGAAAAATCTAAATGGTCATACGTTATTTCGAACTTCTTACGGTCATCAATAATCAATTCTGTTTTATAAAATTGATATGAGTTCTTTGAATTTTGGATTTTGTCCACTGCTTTAACAGCAAAGCCAAAAACGCCGTCACAGTTAATCGTGTCGGGGAAATGGAAGAACCCTGCTCTATCTCGAAATAATGGAAATACTTGCGGAAGCGGACTGGCATTTATGTGGGCACCGGATTCCAACGGGATGATTGCTACCTCCTTTAGCGTGGGCGGGATTCTGTCCGGGATGGGAAATCCATTGGTCAACGGATTCAGTGGTTGTTCTTGTTGATTTCGTATTTCGAAGTGAAGGTGCGGGCCAAAGGAAGAACCTGTATTGCCTGAATGTCCGATGACCTCTCCTTTTTTTACAGGAACCATCTCGGGAGTAAAATATTGATTTACAAAATATGATCTGTTCTTGCCTTGGTGAACATCCAAAATCTTTTCAAGCAAGGGGGTAAAAAAGCTTAGGTGGGCATAAACCACGGTTAAGCTGTCCGTGGTTGTTAGGTAGAGCGCTTTTCCGTACCCTGAAAAATTTGAGACCATGCGTGAAATATGACCATCGCTAACGGCAAAAACAGGATGTCCTTCTGTCCCTCCGGTTCGTATATCAATCCCCATATGAAAGTGATCACCCCGAAACTCACCAAAATTGGAGGAGAGAGACGGATGAACCTCTAACGGCCATACGGGCACATCGGCGAAAACCAAGGACGCCAAGAGGAATAGGGAGGCTGAGATAGTAAGGCGATTCATATTCTGCACAGAAAAATGTCCCCTCAATTTATCCTGTATTTATGAACCACAAAAAGAGAAATTTGTAAAATAGGTAATAAAAAAGCCGACTCCATTTCTAAAGCCGGCTTGTGAGACTCATGAGCGTTTCCTGCTAATTTTTTAAGGCATCTACTTCTTGCTTCAGCGCTTCTAAGTCTTTGCGAAAATTTTCCAACTCCTCATGTAAAGTCGCTCCCGGAAAACCATTCGGAAACGAATGCTTGTCCAAATGATGTTTAAACCTCTTTAATTTTTTCCCTACTTTTGGATAATGCCCGGGACCAAAAAAGGTGTTGATATTCATTTCGTGGTCTCGTTCAGATAGCGTAGCTGTGATTTTCTTTATCCGACCTCTTCGATTTACGCGGATAGTTACTTCCTCTTCCGGTTTATATTCCCGGATAGCTATTGTCAATTCTCTTGCATTATTAATATCCGTTTCATTTATTTGAACAATAATATCTCCTGCTTTCAACCCTGATTTTTCTGCCGGACTGTCTTCTAATACTTCTGAAATCAGTACTCCGCGACCATCTCTGAGTCCGAAATACGTGCGGAGTTGTGGGGTTAAGTCTTGCAACCGCACGCCAAGAAATGAAGATCGTGAACACATTGATATCGTTTTTTCAGTCAAAGATTCTATATCCACATCGATATCCAAATTTTCAAGGACACCTTCCAATGACTCCAGTGATTTTAAGTCGTCTAATTTAAATTTATAGATTTGTGTTTGACCGTCTTTTTCAATGCTGAAATCCAGGACATTGTCTTCAACAGTTACGTCCACACTCATTTCAGATGTGGAATCTTCTTCTGTGACAATTTTTGTGACAATAATTGATTTGTCCTGTGCAAATAATAATCCAATCAACACCATTCCAGATAAAAACGTTTTGAGCATAACTTGTTCTCCTTTTTCTCATTATTGAACACTACGAAAATTATCAAATATAGTTCCATCGGAATTTGGAATAAGGTATATGGAACATAGGGATTTCTGAGTCCCCTGTTCATGCAAAAAGCAAAAATCCCTACATTGTACATTCTAAATTATAAATTCTAAATTATTTAGTATCGTATCGGGTTTTTGTTTAATTTCCTCCGAACATATTTTGGGAGGCATTATGAAACAAACACTTTTTATAACAATTATTATTGGAAGTCTACTCATTCCGACTTCAAGTGCTTTCGGGTTTTTGGGGTTTGGCATCTATGGGGGCAGTGACCAAATCAATCTTAGTGAAACGATCTCACAAAAAACGGATGGAGAGATTATAAGTGAAGTCACGCAATATCCTTTTGATCAGTCCGGTAGTTTTGGCGGATATCTCTATCTTGACATTCTTCCGGTTGTGGATTTGGAGGTTGAATATCAACTAACCTTTGGTATGTATGACTACCACTTTAGGGTATTTGAAGACGTAACCAATAACGAGATCAGCAACACCGGAAAGCAAGAATTTATATGGGGAAAAGGATCCGCTTATTTCACTGTACGGAAAAAAATGTTTGGAGCGGGAATTCCCATCCTTGGGGGAGTAAAGTTTCACACCGGTGGTGGACTAAATGTACACAATTCGATTCCAATTATGGATATAAAAATGTTGGAAGATCTTCGCGGTGAAGCTGAGTTGTACGATGAATTTAATGAAACAACAATGGGCGACATGATTGCAGATTACATGAAAGAGAATATGAAGACAACGACTGGTTTTCACGTACAAGCCGGTGCGCAGGTTTCGTTTTTAGTCTTTGATGTCTTCCTTAATTATCGATACACATTGGCAGAGATATTCCCCGGCAAACCCGGATACAGCAGTTTGAATCTTATGCTTGGATTGGGGTTTTAGTTTAGTGTGATGAGTTAGGCGTTTGGTG
>JACNKV010000088.1:34060-36495 GCA_014381855.1 Fidelibacterota bacterium
TTTTTACAGCTTTCCACTCACATAAATATTACAGTTTTTTTGCCAAAACAACCGTCTGAATATCTTCCCATGTTTTTCCGGTGGACGCATCTCTGGCGGTTACCTTAATTAAATAAATCCCAATTCTCGCCGGTGACCCGTTGTTGCGGTAGCCATCCCAGGAGATGAGCGTTTCCTGTGCCAGCACTACATTCCAGTACGGCGTGGCAATGGTTCTACCTACCATATCAAATATCTCCAGCTTCAAAATCGCCTGCTCAAACGGAAACTTGCAATGGATAAACAGCCTATCGTCGATTCCGTCTCCATCCGGTGAAAAAGGATTTGGATAATATTCAATAGTCCCTGACCCCGGAAGTTTTTCGTAATAAAGGCTGTTTTGTTCCCCGGGTGTCATCGCGGTCTCAACGACAGACACTCCCCACCTTGATTGTTCCGCAGACAAATATTCCGGGCGAAATTTTTCGGTTGACCTTCCATCTTCCAACGGCCAATCAGATGTGTAAATAAGCGAATCAATCACGGCTCCGGTTTTGTCAAAAATAGCGATTTTATCTTCATCATTATTCAGCGATGGAAATCCATTTACAGGAACGGCAAACACAGCTGAAGCAGGTACTTGATATTGAAAAATGGAGTCTGTCGCAATCACAATAAACTCTCCGGAATGAACCGATAGATTAGGCAAAACTCTCTCGGTGTCAGTTTCATCCATCACCGTCCAGCCACTTAGATTTACCGACTCCGTACTCACAAGTTCAATGAACTCTGATTGCCCGGTTTCCGGACGGCTCAAAAATTCGTTTAGCGTGACAATCCCAAATGGATGACTTACATCAATCGAGTGTTCTACGGTGTTATTTAAAGGATTCATCTCCCCAAAAACGGATACAGAAATATCAATAATTTGCTCTCCATAACTAAATCCGGAGAAAACCATTGAAACGCTAAGTGTGTCTCCCGGCATCATCTCAGAAAACGAATCCTCCAACAACGTAATGTTCTCTTGAGATACCGCTATGGAACCGGAAAAGGGCATAATCCCGGGATTTGCAACGGAGACCGTAAGTGTCACTTCTTCGCCCGGGTTTGGGTACAGCGGTTCGTGATAAACGGAACCGGAAACGACTGTGGCATCTATATCAAACGGTATGACGGAGTTAGGGGCTCCCGGCGTCCCGAGAGAATCCAAGCTTTGGGCCCAGTTCTCAAGAGTATTTTCTTGGTCAAGATAAATTTTCTCTAAGGAATATCCCTCTTGCACCATATCCGAATATCCGAGGGAATCTATCAAAATTCCGGACGCATTGTAAAAAAATAATGAATCTTCTTCGTTTCCAAGTCCGTTGCCAATTCTGGTGTCGTCCACTCGCATCAAAATGGCCCCTGGAGGAATGATATCCTGATAAATGCCTGCTTCAATAGAATAGTCTGAGCCAAAAATAATACCGTAACCCCCCGGTGCAACCTTTGATCCAAACCCGGATTCTTCAATCGTATCAGAACCGCTTTTGTCCTGAATTGTCCACCCTGAAAAATCCAGTGTGTCCGTGGGTGACAGGTTCACCACTTCGACAAACTCATTGATTCGCTCGTCATCCTCCGGGTTATACATAATTTCTGAAATGACCGCCTGTGCATGCAGGGAAATAAACATAGAACATAAAAGTAAGATTGATTTCATCGGGTTAGGCGTTTGGCGGACAGGCTATTTTCAGCTTTCATTCGTATTTTTTGTCAATTCGTTGTTAATTTTTTTTTCAACTTACTTTCAACCCCGTACAAAACACGGGATCTCAGCTACGCTTCGACTTTATGAGCTTTTCTATTCGCTCTTTCAGTTCGTTGCGGGTGTCGCGATATCGGTCATTCAAGGTGCTGTTTTCTGTCCACCCGCGGAACGGGTCATCTACGCTCCAGTGAATGCGTTCCACGTTCCCTGGAAAGACAGGACATATCTGATTCGCATGATCGCACACGGTAATAGCAATATCAATTTCTTTATCCAAATACATGTCGATTGGGTCTGATGTGTGATGCCGAATATCAATCCCCCATTCATCCATGGCGGCAATGGACATTGGATGTACCCGACTGGGATGAGACCCCGCACTGAACACGTCAAATCGGTCTCCGGCTAAATCGCGGAGAATCCCCTCTGCCATCTGCGACCGGCAGGAATTACCGGTGCAAATGAAAATGACTTTTTTCTTTTTATTGTGTGTCATGAATACAAAACCGTTAAAACGGTTTTGTCCTTCCGTTCGCCATCTCCCCACGACTGAAGTCGTGGGTTACTTCTGTTAATCTCATAGCTACCTGCCCGCCGGTTTTTTGGCGGGAAACTGTGGGTTACCTTTCCATCAATCCATAGTTGTGGGGTATCATTAACCAAAATATTTTCGTTCCCGATAAATCGGGATAAATAGTCGAAT
>JACNKV010000070.1 GCA_014381855.1 Fidelibacterota bacterium
GGACTTTTCCTGAAAAAGAAAATTGTCCATGAATGATTTCGGAAGAATCCACATTCACTTTTTGATTGGTGTCCATATCTAATTTTGATAGGACGGCTGTACCATGTGTGATCCCATTAATTTTGCCTTGAATGGTATATCCCTGGCCCTGATTATCAGAACAGGATAACAGAAATAAAGCCAGTAAAAAGATGTTTGACTTAAATAACAATTGCACTACTTCCCTTTCGGTCTGACACCAATTCTATTCGTGGCTTTCAGAAATTCCCTGAAGGAAGAATAAAAGCGAATAATATTAACCAGACAAATAGGGTGTTCAATTTGCGTTTCACTTTAATTTCCTTTTCCTAAATTGACAGTAAATATCTGTTGATGTGAGTTTCCGCTATTGTGCATAACATTACGATTAAAGGCAATCGTATTTCCGTCATGCGACCAGACTAAATTCCCGGGCGGCTTCTCGGTTTTTTTGGTGATTCGTGTATATGATGAATTGTCGATATCTTTGACGACGACGCTATTATCCCAAATATATGAAATCTGTTTTCCATTCGGTGACCAGCGCAAACTGCCCTGCACATCAGATGAATGATTCGTAACCATAACTGCTTTACCTCCCGTGGGTGAAACAGTAAACACCTGCCTGATACCGTTTTTATCTTTTGCTAAAAAAGCAATTTGGCTGCCGTCTTTGGTAGCGCGCACAATTCCGACACAGTCCGGTTGATCTGTTTCTGCCGTAAAAGTCAATCGGCGTTGTACGGTTCCCATCGGTGGTGCCGGAAAGTTTGTCTCTGTTCCTTCTAATGATCCATACTCCCCTGGGACAGTAATGTCCTCAGGAATATCTACGATGAATACTTCGTCAACTTTGTGCCCCTTCCCGTTACGGACGGTTCCAATAAAGGCTCTTGCCCGTTGCCATTTGCCCAAGATAAAGTACCCACGGTCACCAACCCAACTGTCACCGGCGGCATGACTGATCTCATCTGACCCCGATTTCGGGTTCTGGACCACCCGTACAACCACAACGGTGAACCACGTGCCGGAATGATTCCCGAGCTGAACATTGTCCTCCACTTTCACCGGTTTCAAGGGTGTTGCTACACCGATCGTTCTTAAATTGCGATGTTCGCCGGTTTCATCCTCTAACGCCTTCATCAACGCATCATTGTAGGTAAACCCAATTAACTTACCATCACCGCTCCACTCGTGCCGATGGGTTCCACCCCGTAAAGCACCGGGTGTGTACGGAGACGTCACATCACGGGCATCCATGGCAAACGGATTCTCCAAATCAGACTCATCTGCAATCATCCCAAAGCGTCGCCACTGTTCGTACGGTGTGTCATCGGTGTGATGAAAAAGTCCGTGAATGAATATTACTCTGTTGAAGGTGTGGTTATAACTAACGGCTCCCAAACCGGGCCCGCTTTCATCGGCGTTTGGAGCAGTGTACAAAATCTGTATTTCTCCGGTAGTGGTATGAACTTTTTCGATGGTTTGTCCCATGCGAATACCGCCCCGGTCAGTCCGTGTATCGTAAACCAACCATTGATCATCGGGGGAAAAATTATCGTTATTATCCAGACTATGGTTATAAGGACCAAATGTGAGTTGAATTTCAGTTCGAGTTTGGCTTGACAAACAGGATACCAAGCCTGCCACAACGATGAAAAATATTTTTCTAAATACTTTCAGTTTCACTCCATTCACTCTTAACTTGAGTGTAAATAATAAGAACATAAGACTTTATTAAACAATGAAAAACATAATCACCCCCACACCTTACATTGGGATCATCTCCTATGGTCACACCGTTAGCTGATCAGGATTCACTAGACATTCCCGGGATGGAGCGTTTGATCGAACACATCCTTGCCGGTGGAGTTCACGGATTGTTCATCTTAGGAACAACACATAAAATGCTCCCTCTCATGCATGGGAATTTGTAATGATTTTATGGCTGAACCGTTCCGGCGGTTTCGCGAACCCGAACGAATACAGATTAAAAAATATTTGGAAGAATTAAGCTTGATCTAACGTATGGCTAAACCAATTACGTTTATTTTCACTACACCATTACTCGTGGAAAAGGTGTGTTTATCCTCTTGATATGGCTGTGTATGTGCACCTTTCCAACTCATACATTTTTCATAAAAATACTTTAATCTGCTCATAGGTCGGCATAGACGGTTCAGCCCCCATGACGGTTACAGCCCTTGCTCCGGCGGCATTTCCGTAGCGAACGGCATCTTTTAGGGAGAGTCTTTCAGCCAAACCAAAAGCAAATCCGCCGCAAAAGGCATCGCCGGCAGCAGTTGTATCAACAACGTTCACTTTATGCGCCGGGAGGGATGATACCGTATCCTCAGTGAGGAGTAGCGTTCCGCGTGAACCTAATGTAAGAACGACTGCTTTCATTCCTTTATCCAACAGAATTTTTGCAGCGTTTACGGCACTGCTCTCATCCGCAACGTTAATGCCGGTCAGCATTTCAGTTTCTACTTCGTTGGGGGTCAGATAATCCACGAACTCCAAAAATGCATCCGGGAGTTCGCGGGCAGGCGCAGGATTTAATATCACTGCCGTGCCGTTTTTTCTGGCAATTTCTGCGGCACATTCTGAGGCTTCAATCGGGACTTCCAGCTGCAGCATCAACACATCTGCTTCAGTAATTACATCGGCAGCTTTTTCGACATCTCCCGCTGTTAAGTGCATATTCGCCCGCGGAATACAGATAATGCTGTTGTTGCCGTCCGCATCAATTACAGGCGTGCCTACACCGGTGCCGACTTTTGTATCTCTGACAATAAATTCTGTATTTATGTTATCTTTTTCCAGGGATTCAAAAAACATATCACCAAACATATCGTTTCCCAGCCGCCCAACCATGTGAACATCCGCACCTAAGCGTGAGGCGGCGATGGCTTGATTGGCTCCTTTCCCGCCGATAAACATTCCGAACTCTTCCCCCACCAAAGTTTCACCAACTTTTGGTCTTCGTTCTGCTTTAACAACCAGGTCCATCATAAAACTCCCGACAACGACTACTTTTGATTTTTTCACCATTTTCTTACCCTACCCACTAAATCTAAAGTTTTTTTCCTAAACTTCCCCCGGGGTGAAATTGATGAAATTCCTCACGGGTAAAATTCTTTGCTTGCGAAAGTGCGATTGCCAAAGCATCTCCCAACACCAATGTAGCCGTTTTGCTGGATGTCGGTGCCAAGCCTAGTGGATCAGATTCTTTGCGAACCATTATATCCAAATGGACATCACCCTTTTTTGCCAGTGTTGACTCCGGGCTGCCGGTAATCGATACAACAGGAATTCCGCGCCTTTTTATTGGTGCAAGAACATTAAGCACTTCAGCGGTTTCTCCGCTGTAAGAAATAACGATTGCCACATCGTTCTCAGCAATGATACCCAAATCACCATGCACGGCTTCGGAGGCATGCAAAAACACAGCCCGGGATCCGGTACTGGATAAGGTCGCCGCTATCTTTTGACCGACAATGCCGGATTTTCCAACCCCTGTTACAATGATTTTTCCGTTACATCGGCCTAATAACGTCACTGTTTTCTCAAAAGAATCATCCAGGTTACTCAATAATTCTTTCAAAGCGTTAATTTCTGTTTGAATAATCTGTTTACCAGTTTTTAGACTCATTGTCTTTCCATTTTTTTTGCAATAATTGAGAAAAAGGATCCCACGTAACAGCAGAACCCTTTTTCCCAGTTAAATACCGATTTTCAATTCCAGCTCAGTCTAATTTGTACTAAACACCAGCAGCCAAGTTTCGCTAAGTGTCCCGAAGGAGAAAAGGAAATAATAATGAAAAATGGTTTCCTAAGAAAACATGTTTCAGGTTATTTCCATTTTTCATATTCTCAACGCTTTATGTGCCTTCGCGATCTTCGTGGTGAATAATTCAGCTTAAAATTTAGCTACAATATTCTCAACATCAAGGTCAGAAGTTACCCAGTCAGTCAACTGTTCTGCTTCCATGGCGGTTACGCACTTACTTAAGAAAATAGAATCGGATCCTTGGCGTTTTCCCTTCCCAAATGAAAGTTTAGGCCCGATCCCCTGAAAATCATCGATAGATTCCATTGCTTTAACAAAAGAATCCACCGTAAGGTTTTTCCCGGCTCGTTTTAGTGCTTCAACCATCGGTTCGGCAAAAAGTATTCCGGCATAAAAGAACACTCCAAAACGATCTTCAGGAGCATATTTCTTCTGTGCTTCACGATATTTCACCATCAACGGATGGTCAGATGTCGGCAATTCGGCGAAGTTAGCAAAGATGACATCTTTCCATAATCCTTTGGTGATTTTGAACATTACAGCCATGTCACTCAAAGTGCTGGATGTCATCCACTGCGGAGCAAATCCCACTTTAGCAGATGTACCCAACATAATAGCCGCATGCTTCGGCAATACCCACATAATGACCACGTCGGCGCCGGACTCTTTTAATTTCATGGCATGAGAAGCAAGATCGGTATCCATCATTTCCGCTGAAACAGAGGCAACCAATTCCAAGCCATGGTTAGCCAGAGCGGTTTCGGCTCCATAAAGGCCTAATTTGCCATAATCATCATTTTGGTAGAAAAAGGCTATCTTCTTCTTACCCATCTCCTTCACGGCGTAATCCACCATTACGGCCGCTTCATGACAATACAACGGATAGACTCCAAACCGTGTATCATTCGCCGGATAAGCCCAGTGAGTGGAACCGGATGTCGGTCCGACCCAGGGAACATTATTTTCCGCAAGATAATCCCGAACGGCCATTCCGGTCGCCGTTCCGACACCGCCGACACAGGCAAAAACGCCTTCCATTTCAACCATTTCTTTTACCGCTGCTTTTGTTTTTGGGGGTTGGTATCCGTCATCCCGCATGTGATATTCAATCTTCCGTCCGTGGATTCCGCCTTCATCATTGATCATATCAAAGTAGGCTTTCGTCCCGCGCGGAACAGCCCCCCACAATGCGGCCGGGCCAGTTTGCGGTCCCCATGAGCCGATCTTGATTGTATCGTCCGTCACTCCTCTTTGGGGTTCAGATGCACAACCTGAAATCAACAAAACAACGACTAGCAGCATTAGTCTTATTACGAGTGTTTTTCTCATTTTCTTCTCCTTGGTTTGTGTTTTACAATAAATATGCGTGCTACAATTTGCTAATTCTCATACATTTTATCAATTAGATTTTTATACATCTTATCGATACTGATCCGTTTCACTTTCATCGTTGGTGTTACTTCTCCGTCTTCTTCGTAAAGTTTTTTCGGCAGGATGGTAAATTTCTTAATTTGTTCCACATGCGCCAACTGCGTATTTACCTTGTCAACTTCTGTTTGGATAAGAATTTTAATCTCTTCATTCTCGGTCAATGATCCGTAGGTAGAAAATGGTATTTTATTATCCTGAGCGTATTTCACGACATTATCTTCGTCAATTGCAATCATTGCCGTGATAAACTTCCGTCCATCACCGATCACAACCGCATCATTAATGTAAGGACTGAATTTTAACTGATTTTCAATAAATTGCGGTGTAATATTCTTTCCGCCGGCTGTGACAATAATATCTTTTTTCCGTCCGGTAATTTTTAAATTTCCATCCAGATCTAATTCCCCAAGGTCACCTGAATGCATCCATCCGTTCATCAGCGTCTCAGATGTAGTTTTTTCCTCTTTGTAATAGCCGACAAACACGGCGGGAGACTTAACGATAATTTCACCATCTTCAGCAATTTTTACTTCACTCCCCGGCAAAGGAACACCTACGGTCCCGGCTTGAAATTCACCGGATTTGCAAACCGTTGTTACGCCAACCGCTTCTGTCTGACCGTAGCCTTCCAGCAAATTCACACCGATCAATTGAAAGAACAACAAAATATCAACTGAAATGGGTGCCGCTCCGGAATAGGCGATTCTAATCCGGTCAAACCCAAGCCTTTCTTTCAATTTACGAAAAACAAGGAAATGTACCATGTGATATTGCCAATTCAACAGGCCGCTTACTCGGTTGGTTTTTACTGCCTGCACATACTTCTTCCCAATGGAAAGGGCATAGTGAAACACTGTCCGCTTAAACCAAGTGGCGTCATCCATCTTAATCATGATTGTGGAATGATATTTTTCCCAAATCCTTGGAACACCATAGCCGATTGTTGGTGAGATTTCACGCATGTTAATTGCTACCGTGTCAAGGTTTTCGATAAAATTCACGATATAGCCATACTTTAAATGGGCAATCACAGAAAATAAGCGCTCAAAGATATGACAGAGCGGGAGATACGATAATGCTTCATCTGTTTCATACAAAGGGTTCACCGTCGATATGGCTTCTGACATCCATGTGATGTTCCTGTGGTTTAACACGGCTCCTTTTGGTCTCCCTGTTGTCCCGGAAGTATAAATAATCATAGCGTGATCTTCCGGGGTGATTTCACGTCGGATTTTCTCAAGTTTTCCCGGGTTGTTTAAAAAGAATGATTCACCGGTTTTTACAAAATCGGTATACGTCATTACATCCTGATCTTCAAAATGCTGAAGACCTTTTTCATCCCAAAAAATAACTTTTTTCAGGTGAGGGGTTTTCTCCCTGAAATACAGCCATTTATCTAATTGTTCTTCATTTTCGACAAAAAGAAAAACCGATTCGGAATGGTTTACAATATATTCACATTGCTGCCAAGCACTAGTAGAGTAAATTCCAACCGTCACACCACCGGCTAACAAACACCCCAAGTCTATTGTAACCCATTCTTTTGAGTTATCACCGATAATGGCAACTTTATCTCCCTTTTTTAGCCCGTTCTCAATGAGGGCTGCACTCATTTTTTGTGCGCGTAGATAATACTCCTCCCAAGAAACATCATGCCAAATTCCCAGTTCTTTATACCGCAAAGCCGTTCGTGATTTATACTTTTCTACCACATCTTTGAATAATTGGGGAATGGTTTTGTATGTATCAGATATCATTTAATTGAAGAGCCCACTCCAGAAAGTGGTTAAAACCCCTAATATGTTGGTTACTTGTCAAACCCCCGCCATAAATGACGGG
>JACNKV010000096.1 GCA_014381855.1 Fidelibacterota bacterium
GCGTGAGGGATCTGCATTGTCAACCCCGGGGAGGATGATACGGAGCACGCCTTTAACCGACACTACAATGTTGACACGACACTAGAAGGCTTTGTAAAACCCGATACACCCCAATACGCTTTGCTACAGGGCAGGCAAATTAAAAAAGTTTAAAATTTGCCTGCCCCGCAATGCTGACGGGAGTTCCATTGCATTCTAACTTTTCGTTGGAAAATTTGTCCATAATACCATTATTGACTGCATTTCCCGCCTGCCACAATTGAAATAAATAGAAGGTGGCGGGCAGGAATCAGACAAATTTTAACTCTTTTTTCTTTACGCACAGGGTTTTGCAAAGCCTTCTGCTATTTATTTTGTACAGCACTGATTCAAACTTCTCACCATGAAGATTATCCCGGAAATACAGTCAAATCATTCTTCGCACACCGTTTCAATCAGTTTTGCGCACACCACATATGGATC
Source organism: Fidelibacterota bacterium (assembly GCA_014381855.1). GTDB lineage: Bacteria > Fidelibacterota > Marinisomatia > Marinisomatales > JACNKV01 > JACNKV01. Next base: position 463 of record JACNKV010000096.1, read on the forward strand.
CATATTCGCGGCAGGACGGCGATCTTCTAAGTATCCCTTTCCATCGCTCGCCGTTATCATTGGGATTCGTACCGATGCACCTCGGTCGCTTACGCCGTACCGATAGTCATCGATGGAGCATGTTTCGTGAAGCCCTGTCAGTCTTTCTTCATTATGTGCACCATAAACGGCGATATGCTCTTTATGTTTTTTCCCAAGTTTTTTGCAGGCTTCTTTGACGAATTTCAATCCGCCGTCTTCCCGCATGGTTTTCGTGCTGAAATTTGCATGTGCACCGGCTCCATTCCAGTCGCCTTTCACGGGTTTAGGGTGTAAGGTTGCACTCACACCATAATCTTCGCCAATCCGATACAGTAGCCACCGTGCCAGCCAAACTTCATCAGAGACTTCTAACGGCGCAAGCGGTCCTACTTGAAATTCCCATTGCCCAGGCATCACTTCCGCATTGATTCCCGATATTCCCAGTCCTGCTTCCAGACACAACTCCAAATGTTCCTCTACCAATTCCCTGCCGAAGACTTCATCCGAACCGACACCGCAGTAAAACGGTCCCTGGGGTGCAGGATAACCGCCATCCGGCCATCCGAGAGGAGATCGCCCCTGAAACAGCGTATACTCCTGCTCAATACCAAATAACGGTTCGTGGGTTTTGTACTGTTCGGAAATATGTCTAAGTCCTGCTCTCCTATTACTTTCATGCGGAGTACCATCCGGGTTAAACACCTCACACATGATGAGGACATTCTCCCCACCGCGAATCGGATCTTGAATAAGATAAACAGGATAAAGCAAGCAATCGCTGTGGTTCCCCTCGGCCTGTCTCGTACTGGATCCGTCAAATCCCCATTTTGGTACTTGCGTTACATCGGTGATGGGACCGTCAATAATTTTTGTTTTTGATCGTAGTTTTTGTGTAGGTTGGTGCCCATCTATCCAGATATACTCTGCCATGATTTTTGACATGCTGACTCCTTTGTTGTTGAAAAGTAAATTAAGAGAAGGTTTTGCAAAGCCTTCTAAGATTGATGTTGAAGGGCTATATTCATCCCTTCTTTATAGGTAGAGAGAACGACCATTGTGTGTGTTCGAATTACCCCTGGCCACTGTTGAATATCACTCAGTAATTTTTCTAATTCTGTGGAATTTCTTACACGAATCTTTAGCAAATGGCTTCCTCCTCCGGTGACAGAATGGCACTCCAAAACGGAGGGATGATCTAACGAAGACCGCACAATATCTTCGTAGCGATCTGATGAGGAACTATCTACCGTTATAAACGAGGTTAAATCGAACCCCAATTTTTTTGCATTAATCTGAGCGGTGAATTGTTCAATATAGCCGTGTTCTACCAATTTCTTTATACGTTCAGCTACAGCCGGAATAGATAGTCCAATCTCAGACGCCATTTCACTGGCGGTCGCTCGACTGTTATTTTGTAAGAGGTTTAGTAACTTATTGTCTTTTTTATCAAGTATCATATAGAAAGTTAAACAATAATTATTTAGGTATGCAACTATATATATTACATATATTAAAGTTTTATAGTATTATTTAATTATATATTTAGGTTGCTTTCGTTGTTTTTCTATCAAAACAACATCTTTACACCGACGCCGGAAATCCAACCGCCGGTGCCGTACACATAGCCACTCACGCCTACCTCAAATTTACGGGTACTGAAAAACAATCCCGCCCCTGAACCCGCAAGGTAATCTTTGATAAGATTAACGTGGGTTATTTGCGAAACCTTATCCGATGACACGCCCCATCTCAACTGAAGGTGATACGGAAGTTGAAATACGCCACCAATCGTTCCCCACGCAGTTTTATCCTCAACTATCATTCCGGCTTCAATATTAAATTCAAAGGGCAAATGCTCTAATGTTTTGGAAAGACTGCCTACCACTTCTGTCGGCAAAGGTGATTTTATGTCGGTATAATGCGTCATAATAATACCGAAATTTCTAACACTCAAACCAAGATTCATCTTCAATGATTTTATCAAAATAACCATCCCGGGGGTCACGGTAAATACCATGGACTGATATTCCTCTAATTGACTGATAAAGAGACCGGTCGTCAATCCAAACATGGACCGATTCTTCTGTAATTTTTTCCCGATTCCTATCGTCACCCACGTATCGCCGGCGAAATAATTTTCTGTGGAATTACCCTCCTCATCCATGCCGATAAATTCTCCATAATCCAAGCGACGCAGACTCATCATCCACGTGCCGTAAGACCTTGGTAAGACAGCACTGATCATCTCTGCGCGGATAGATGCGGGATAGTTCAACATAGAAGCTCCTACATGGCGGTGATTCACGTCACCAAGTAATGCCGGGTTTGTTCGGTCAATTTCTCCGGACGCCGCGCCCAACCCTCCGCCGCCTGCCAACGCTACAATATCGGGAGTATACCACGATGTCAATCCTGCATGCGACGTTTGGGCGGATATTATTCCTGCGAATATCAGCAGACTAAATATTCTTGGTAGTTGCCTTTTCATTTTATTGTTACAATAAAGATGTTGGGTCGACATCAATGACGATTGAGATGCCGTGCCGAACGTTTTTCATGTGTTCTCCGACCATCTTTCTAATGGTTTGGTGGAGTTCCCGACCATTTGGATCTGTGCTTTTTGCAGATTTCATAACAATTTGTGTCCTGTGTTTTCCTCGTGACCATTCTCGGTAACATGATGCCGGACCTAATATTTCCAACCCTTTTATTCTCACCGAAAGATTTTGTCGCAAACGTTTGGCTTCATTTTCGGTTTTTACTTTGTCTTTTCCTGATATTACGACTCTGATTATCCAACTGAAGGGGGGATAATTTAATTCCTGCCGCTCACTTAATGCGACATTGTAATACGTCTTCAAGTCCAATTTTGTTGCATATTTAATAACCGGGTTCTCAGAATTCCACGTTTGTAAAACGACTTCGCCCTGTTTTTGGCGTCTTCCGGCTCTCCCGGATGCCTGATAGATTAATTGAAATACACGTTCGCCTGAGCGGAAATCCGGCAGATAAAGCCCGGTATCTCCATTGATAATTCCAACTAATGTTGCATTTTCGAAATCTAGCCCTTTTGCAATCATCTGGGTTCCCAGCAGGATGTCCACTTCCCCATTTGCAAACCGCTCCAAAAGCCGTGCAATCGAAATCCCTGAGCGTGCTGTGTCTGTATCTAATCGTGCAATTTTTGCGTTTGGAAATGTTTCCTGAATGACTTCCTCTACTTTCTGAGTCCCCATCCCGGATAGTTTTAAATTTGGGCTTTGGCAGTGGTCACATTGCTCCGGAAGGTGGTTTTTGTGATGATCGCAAAAATGGCACCGAAGAGAATTCCCCACGCGATGATAGGTTAGCGGAATACGGCAATGAGGGCATTCAAACAACTCTCCACAATCATTACAACGTAGAACCGGGGCATAACCACGGCGATTTTGCAAAAGGATGATTTGCTCTTTCTTATTTAACCGATCTTCAATTTTCTCTAAAAGCAATCCTGAAAATGCCTGACCAATCTTCCCACTTTCTTCCTGTTCTTTCACCATGTCTACCACATGGACTATCGGATACTTTGCACCGCCAAATCTCTTGGTAAGATGTAAGTATGTGAATTTCTCCTGTATCTGGTTATAATAACTCTCAAGACTTGGCGTTGCACTGGCAAGCACCACGATGGCTTTGTGAATCTTTCCGCGCATGAGAGCCACATCTCTAGCATGATATCTTGGTGCGGGCGACGATTGTTTATAGGACTTCTCCTGCTCTTCATCCACTACAATGACGCCTAAATTTTTCAGCGGTGTAAAAATAGCACTTCTCGCACCAATTACCACGTTGAATTTCCCCGCGCAGATTTGTTTCCACGTCCATGCTCGTGCGGCGGGTGTCAATTTGGAATGCCAAAGTGCAACGGTATCACCAAACACGGAACGGAATCTCCCGGCAATTTGCGGGGTGAGCGATATCTCCGGAAGCAGAAGAATGACCGTTTTATTCTGTTCCAGTGCACGGCGAGCAATATCCACATAAATTTCGGTTTTTCCGCTACCGGTAACTCCATGCAGTAAATAAGGATGAAACTCTTTCGACGAAAGACCTTCATCCAGTGTATTAAGGATTTCGGTTTGGCTTTTTGAAAACTTTATTTCCTTGTGCACAGGCTGAAATGTAAATCCTGTCACTCCGGGAAAACTGACTTCTTGAAATAATCGCATGAACCCTTTTTCTGCCAACACTCTGCACACCGTTAACGGACTGCTTGCTAATTCCCCCAACTCAGAGACGGGTATAGCTTTATCTGTTGTCTGCAAATATTCCAGCACCTTTACTTGCGCCGGGGCGTTTTTCATCCCTGCTACATTTACGGTTTCTCGTGATATTGTTTCCACCATCCACCGGGTCGGGGGGGTGTATCGCGTGGAAAGATTAGACGGAAGTGCGACTTTTGCTGCCTGACCAAGCGGCGTCATATAATAGGCACTTAACCATTGAATCAATTTCCATAATCCGGCATCCATAATAGGCTGATCGTCTACGCAAGATGCGATTGAACGTATTTTCCCTTTATACGAAACAGTTTTGTGAGTCGCCACCACAACCCCATGAGCCATGCGTTTCCCAAGAGGGGCTTTCACTCGCACACCCACCGCAACCTCCTCAAGAAGGTCTTCCGGAATCTGATACGTAAAGGTCAGATAACGTGAGATTGGAAAAGAAACATCGGCAAACATAACGTATGAAAGTAGCAGGTTCTTAGTGCATTTAGCAACGAAAAGAATAAAATAAGGGCTAATTTCTCCGCCCTGTCTTTATGGATTGGTGTTAACCTCTCAAAAGTGCTTGCAACCCGTATTTTTTGCGGGAATTTACTTTGATCAATACTAAATATGGCATGAGCGCCGGACCCTATTGGTCTGATCCCGAACATTTCACCATAGGCATAGATTATACCGGTTATATCTTCTTACATGGCAACGAGAATTACATAGTCTCCATTATCACCATAATCAACAGGTTTACCAATCCAGCTTTGTTCATTTTCTGCCCATGAATGTACCTCGGTCATATTAACGTCAAACTCAATGTTTGGAAATAGATTTAAATGTATAGCGCTAAGACTTGGAAGCTGATTAATAATGTTAACTTGGAAAACCTGAACAATATTTACATCTACTGTAGTTTCCATGTTCTGTAAGCTATCAAGCATTGATAATTGTTCAGATGTTAAGTCAGATTCATTTATGCCGATAAAGAAAGGTGGCTATTGGTCGTTACCCTGAGCCATCACACTCACAGCTAAAACCATGCTTATAATAATAATGAAAGATTTTAAGTTTTTGTTCATTTTGTCCTACAGAGTTGGAATTTTCATTTCTAATTTATAGGAGCAATACTTTTATATACACCATTCCATGTACCTAATAAAATATAGCCTGAGGGTATTATTACTGCAGAACGTACATCAACGGTGTCCAAACCACCGTTTATCTGAATCCAATTATCTCCATTATCTTTTGATACAAAAATTCCTTCCAGATCATGACAAGGGCGTCCAATGCCGGCGAAAACGTCACCCCACGGTGATGCGACTAAGAAAGTTAAACATGGATTTAATAAATTTGTGTAAACCCATGATTGTCCGTTATCAGAAGATCGAACTAGCCCATCGGTAGTAGACACATAAATTATATTAACACTATCAACCATTATTTTATCAACATATATATCTTCAATACTATTATTTAGTAAAACCCAATTAATACCATCATCGGTGGAGCCGAAAACGCCCTCATACGAGGTAATAAAAAAGTCTCCACCGGGTGAAATCTCAAAATCATATACGTAATCAGTCGGTAGTGACATTTGCGTCCAATTTAGACCTCCATCAATTGAACGGAAAATTCCAGTAGCAGATTCATCACTTCCCGGACTTACTAAAAAAATATGTCCGGAAGAGTTAAAGGTTATTTTTCTTATATCAAGCAACGTTGGAAGTGTTAAGTGAGACCATGTAGAACCAATGTCATTGCTCTTAAAAAGATGGCTGAACATCCCATTGTACGTAGACACAAAAACAACTCCACTCCGGGTAATCGAAATGTTATTTACATATGAAAGACGGTGATCTACCTGAAAATCTACTTCTAAATCAATCCAGTCCTCACCACTATTGCTTGATCTAAAAAGCTTATCAGTAATTGATACAAATATATCTCCACTTTTGTTGGATGCAATCGCACCTACCCATCCTGAATCCAAAGTAGTTTGTTCCCAGAAAGGAGTAGCGATATCCTCGTCTTGTTTTTCACTGTTTTCATCGCATGTATAGAGAAATAACAACATGATAAGGGATAGTATTAAATTTGAAATCCTCTTGATATTCATGATCACTGATTCATTTGGCATAATGTAATTCCAACTGTCCGTCTTCAAAGCTTATTGGACACTTTTGCGTTTGAGTTAAGAGAGTATTTTGATGTGTCATTTTGTTATTCAATTTACGCAAATCAAGCTGTATAG
>JACNKV010000133.1 GCA_014381855.1 Fidelibacterota bacterium
CGCAGGAGAGTGAGGGATCTGCATTGTCAACCCCGGGGAGGATGATACGGAGCACGCCTTTAACCGACACTACAATGTTGACATGACACTAGTGCCAATCAAATATATTCATCTAATCTGAGTCCAAGTATTTTGTCTCCTTAAAAAATCTTCACAAAAAAAGTAAATCGTTTTTTGAACCAGTTGGAAAAAGGAGGTAAATTTCATGGTTCGACTCGAAGTGAGAAATGAAAAAAGCTATAGACAAAATACGTATTCGCGGTGCCCGCCAACATAATTTGAAAAATATCGATATAGATATTCCCAGGGATAAATTAGTCGTCATCACAGGGCTTTCCGGTTCCGGGAAGTCATCGTTAGCCTTTGATACAATTTACGCGGAAGGCCAGCGTCGATATGTAGAATCTCTTTCTTCTTATGCCAGACAATTTCTTGGTCTCATGGAAAAACCGGACATGGATTATATTGAAGGTTTGTCTCCGGCGATCTCGATTGAACAAAAATCCTCTGCCCGAAATCCAAGATCTACGGTGGGGACTGTGACAGAAATCCATGATTACCTCCGGCTTCTATATGCGCATATCGGAAAGCCGCATTGTTGGGAGTGCGGGAGGCCAATCCAAAAGCAGACCGTTCAGCAAATTGTGGACACCGTCAAACGGTTTGGGCAGGGAGCGCGTATTTACATCCTTGCGCCTGTTGTTCGGGGAAGAAAGGGAGAGCACAAGGGCGTTTTTGAGGAAATTAAGAAAGAAGGATTTCTGCGCACACGTGTGGATGGTGAAATTTATTCCATCGATGATAAGATTCGCCTGTCAAAAAATAAAAAGCATACAATAGAGGTGGTGGTGGATCGTCTGGTTTTAGAAAAAGATTCCCGGGAACGGTTGACAGAATCCGTGGAGTTAGCTTTAAAAATCGGCACGGGACTTATTATTGTTCACGAATTGCCGAGTACAGATCATCTTTTTAGTGAGCACTTTGCCTGTCCGCATTGTGAGGTATCCATGGAGGAATTGTCCCCGCGGATGTTCTCGTTTAATTCTCCTTACGGTGCCTGTAAAAAATGTGACGGACTTGGATCTCACATGGAAGTAGACCCGGAATTGGTGGTCCCGGACAAAACCAAGTCGCTCATCCAAGGTGTAATCGCCCCCCTTGGTGAACAACCCCGCGGAAACTGGTACGGCAGTATTTTGAAAAGTATGGCGAGGCATTATGGATTTGCCTTTTCGTCCCCATGGATAAAATTAGATCCTAAAGTCAGAGAGATCCTCCTTTATGGAACAGGAAAAGAAAAACTCACCATGTCTTATACGTCCAGTCGTTGGTCCGGAACGTACACCGGCGGTTGGGAGGGCGCGATTCCTAATCTGATGCGGCGATACAAACAAACAAAATCCTCAGGGATTCGTGAGTGGATAGAACAGTATATGAGTATGCGTCCCTGCCCTGAATGTCATGGGACACGATTGAGAAAAGAGAGTCTGGCTGTCACAATCGGAGAAAAAAGTCTTGGGGATATTTCCAGACTTTCTATCAAAGAGTTGTTGGGTTTCTTTTCGTCGTTAAGTCTGACAAAAACTGAAACAGCCATTGCGGACCAAATTTTAAAAGAGAGTTTAGAAAGGCTTGGGTTTTTAGCCAATGTGGGGTTAGAATATTTGACCTTGGATCGCTCCGCGACGACATTGTCCGGAGGAGAAGCCCAAAGGATTCGCCTTGCAACACAGATTGGGTCTCAGCTAATGGGTGTGTTATATATTTTAGATGAACCTTCTATCGGTTTGCACCCCAGAGATAACACACGCCTGTTGAACACCTTGAAACATTTAAGAGACCTCGGAAACTCCATTTTAGTGGTTGAACATGATCGAGAGACCATGATGGAGGCCGACCATATTATTGATTTAGGTCCGGGAGCCGGGGAACATGGCGGTGAGGTTGTTTTTTCCGGCCCCCCTACCAAATTGCTTGATCATGATTTGTCCATCACTGGAAAATATCTGTCAGGGAAACGCAAAATTCAGCAGCCGAAATTTCGGAGGTTGGGGCATAAAAAAGATTTAGTATTAAAAGGTGCAGCGGGCAACAATCTAAATGGGATTGATGTTAAAGTTCCCTTGGGTACATTTACCGTGGTTACTGGGGTTTCCGGGAGTGGAAAAAGTACATTAGTGAATGAAACCATATATCCGATTTTAGCCAGAGATCTTCACAGAGCAAGAAAATATCCGCTCCGTTATGACACGATTCATGGTTTAGAGCATTTGGATAAAGTAGTGGAAATAGACCAAAAACCTATTGGTCGAACTCCGCGATCGAATCCTGCAACATATACGGGCGTTTTTACACATATTCGGGATCTGTTCTCTCAACTGCCGGAATCCAAACTTCGAGGATACAAACCCGGACGGTTTTCATTTAATGTAAAAGGCGGACGATGTGAGGCATGCCGCGGAGACGGAATTATCAAAATTGAAATGAATTTCCTTCCGGATGTGTACGTAACCTGCGAAGTGTGTAAAGGCGGACGGTATAACCGTGAAACGCTGGAAGTGAAATACAAAGACAAGACGATTACCGATGTGTTAAATATGTCTGTGGAAGATGCGCTGGACTTTTTCAGAAATATACCGTCAGTATGGAAAAAATTGACAACGCTGAACGAGGTCGGTCTCGGATATATTCGTTTGGGACAACAAGCAACAACACTGTCCGGCGGTGAAGCTCAACGAGTGAAATTAGCGTCTGAACTCTCCAGACAAAGCCATGACAGAACACTCTATATTTTGGACGAACCGACGACAGGACTTCATTTTGAAGACGTCAGAATGCTCCTTAGCGTCTTGCAGCGCCTCGTGGAAAAAGGGCATACAGTGATTGTTATTGAGCACAATCTTGATGTAATCAAGACGGCAGATTGGATTATCGATTTGGGACCTGAGGGCGGAGAGGACGGCGGAAAGGTATTGTTTGAAGGCACGCCGGAAAATATTGTTAAACATAAAATGTCTTATACCGGACAGTTTTTACGTCCGCTGTTAACTGAGTAATGTTTCTCTTGATTTTGTTTGGTCACATTAACCATTTGGAAACCCCTCAGCCGGATTCTTATCTTCAACCCTACGAATACGGCGTTTTTTCGTATTTACACAGATAATGACAACAGAAATACATATTACAGACCCAACTCCTTTTGAAGAAGACATCGTTGTAGAACGATCACTGCGTCCTTCTCATTTTGACGATTTTATCGGGCAAAAAGAGTTGGTTGACAGCCTGAAGTTATATATTAAAGCTGCTAACCAGCGGGGAGATTCTTTGGATCATGTTCTTTTGTTTGGACCTCCGGGTCTTGGTAAAACAACCCTGGCAAATATTATTGCGAAGGAATTGGTGGTCAACATTAAACCGACATCCGGACCCGTTGTAGATCGTGCCGGAGACCTTGCAGGGATGTTAACGAACTTAAAAGGTCGGGATGTGTTTTTCATCGATGAAATTCACCGGCTAAATAGTGTGGTTGAGGAATATTTATACTCCGCCATGGAAGACTATACCATTGACATTATGATTGATAAAGGACCCAGTGCGCGAAGTGTCCAACTCAACATTGAGCCATTTACACTCATCGGAGCAACCACACGGATGGGGAATTTAACATCCCCGCTTCGTGATCGGTTCGGCATTGTTTTGCGTGTGGATTACTATGACCCAAAGGACATTTTTCATATTGTCGTCAGATCAGCGGAAATTTTAGACGTAAAGGTTAGCGATAACGGTGCGATGGAAATTGCACGCCGATCTCGGGGAACTCCTCGAATCGCCAATCGTATCCTACGCCGAGCAAGGGATTATGCAGATGTAAAAGCAAATGGAACCATTACAGAGGAGGTTGCTGTTGCATCGCTGGAAACATTGGGAATTGACACACATGGGCTGGATGGTATGGATCGCAAAATCCTTTCCGCTTTGATAGACAATTTTAACGGAGGCCCTGTCGGCGTGGGCTCACTTGCCGTTGCGGTCAGTGAAGATACCACCACCGTGGAGGATGTGTATGAACCTTACCTTATAAAAGAGGGGTTCATTCAACGCACATCCCGAGGAAGGATTGCACAAAGAAAAGCCTATAAACTGTTGGGAAAAACCCCGACACAACTTCAACAAGGATTATTCAATGATAACTAAGAAGAAAAAGTACAAACTTGCAGATTTTGATTATAAGCTCCCGGATAAATATATAGCGGAATATCCCGCCCAACGCCGGGATCTTGCAAAACTTATGGTAATTCACAAAGATGCCAAGAAGATAGAACACCGAAAGTTCTTAAACATCACGGATTATATGCGTAAAGGAGATGTGTTATTGCTAAATAATACAAAAGTATATCCGGCCAGACTCTTTGCAGAAAAAGATAAAACCGACGCTATTGTTGAAGTCTTTCTACTGCGGGAGTTAGGAAATGATCTTTGGGAAGTCATGGTAAAACCCGCAAGAAAAGTGCGAATCGGGAACAAGCTCATCTTTTCAAAAAATGTTCATTGCGATGTGATTGATAATACTATTTCCGGTGGAAGAGTGGTGAGATTCGAATATGATAAAGAAAAAGATTTATACGACATCATTGACCGCGTCGGAAATTCTCCGCTGCCTCCATATATAAAACGGAAAGCCGAGGCAAAGGATAAAATCCGGTATCAAACGGTCTATGCAGAGAAAAGGGGAGCGGTTGCTGCACCAACGGCCGGGCTCCATTTTACAGAAGGATTGTTAAACAAACTTCGCTCCAAAGGTATAAAAATAGAATATGTAACACTCCACATTGGACTGGGGACATTTCGCCCTGTACAAGTTGAGGATTTGAATCGCCATCAAATGGATTCTGAATATTTTGAGGTTCCTCCTGCAACAGCCATGGCAATTAACAGAGCAAAGAAAAGACGGAGAAAAGTCGTCGCTGTTGGAACGTCCGCTGTTCGGGCAATCGAAACTGTGACGGTGTCGGGCTTTCAGGTTACACCTAAGCGAGGCTGGACAGATAAATTTATTTACCCCCCCTATAAATTTAAGATGGTGGACGGATTAATTACAAATTTCCACCAGCCAAAAAGCACGTTAATGATGATGGTTTCTGCCTTTTCAACTCGAGATTTTATGATGAAAGCATACCGTGAAGCCAAAAAACACGATTATCGCTTCCTGAGTTATGGCGATGCAATGCTGGTGATTTAGTTGAAAGTAGCAAGTTTAAGGTGAGAAGCGAGAAAGTTACTCAAATATCTGAACACATTAACACGTTAATACTAAAACACTCGAAAATTATCAGGGATGTTAAATACCCAAAGTAACGTAGGCGTTGTTCTGCCCGCAGCCGGGGCAGGAATTAGATTTGGCGAAAAAAAACAATTTAGAGTTTTAGGAAGACGTCCTTTATTCTATCACGCGTTACAGCCGTTTCTTGCTATCGATGCTGTCCGTGAAATAGTTGTTGTAACCCCAAAAGACGTTGTTCGGCAAGTGGACAGAGAGCTACGGTCATTGTCCGCTACCAAACCCATTCAGGTTATTGCAGGCGGTAAACGCCGGCAGGATTCAGTGTTTGCCGGGGTTCAAGCGCTGAGCGACACCTATGATTTAATCTGTATTCATGATGCGGTACGCCCCTTTTTATCTCAGGAAGAAGTCATTAAAACTATTCGGGCATGTGAAGAAAACGATGGAGCAATACTGGCAATCCCCGCTAAAGACACTATTAAGCATATCCAAGGACAAAAAATCCTGAAAACGATTTCACGGGAGACAGTTTGGCTGGCACAAACCCCACAAACTTTTTGGACAAAACCCCTGCAAAAGGCACTCAATTCCGCCATCAATGATAACGTAACCGGCACAGATGAATCGATGTTATTAGAACGCCTCGGATACCAAATTGTCACGGTAGAAGGATCTGCAATGAATATCAAAATCACCACGCCGGAAGATTGGGTATTTGCGGAAGCAATTTGGTCTCATAGAAATACAGTCACGGAAAATGAAATATTAGGAGGTGCCAAATGATTAAAGTCGGTATCGGATATGATGCGCATCAGTTAGCTGAAGGACATTCGCTCATCGTTGGAGGTGTCTCTATCCCGAGTAAGATTGGTTCAGTGGGACATTCTGACGGCGACGCTCTGGTTCACTCCATTGTGGATGCCTTATTAGGCGCGGCAAGTTTAGGGGACATCGGAACCTATTTCCCCAGCGATGATGAAAAATGGAAAGACACAGACAGTAAATACTTTTTATCCGAAACAGCTACGCGAATACGAGAAGCGGGGTTCGAAATCCGACATATAGATTGCGTGGTCATTCTTCAATCACCAAAATTAAATGAGCACATCCCCGCAATGCGCTATCAAATCGCCTATACTCTGCAAATTGATGAATCTGCCGTATCAATTAAAGCAACCACAACGGATTATCTTGGATATATTGGGGAAGGCAAAGGTTGGGCAACGCAGGCAATTGCCACGATTGCTACACGATAAACTCATCGTTGATTCTTTAGCCTTAATGATTCCCCGTAACAAAACGCGGGATTGTAAACATCAGCCGCGAAGGTCGCGAAGTTTCCCCGATGAATCGGGATGTACCACACGAAGAAAACAGGTAAAATGAAGAGAAAAATAAAATTACAAAAAATATTTACAGCATTCATTGGAACCCCTTTGTCATCAGTCTTTTGCCTGCCCCGTAAGGAGGAACGACTGTACCGGGGTGACGTTTACATCCCGCGTTTTTTGCGGGGGCGAATAATCCAGGTTAGAACAAAGAACGATGGA
>JACNKV010000140.1 GCA_014381855.1 Fidelibacterota bacterium
AGGCCCTCCGAACCAATGGCGGGCAGGCAGGTGCTTAGCTCCGACATTATCCATTATTACTCCGGCGATGGTTAACCGTAATATTCCGACCTACTCTTTTAAACTCTTTTTCAACAGACAGGAATGTCTGTTGAACTGAAAAATCCGTAGTACGGACATTCTTGTCTGTACTACGTTCACACGACTAACTATCGCCGGTGTAATAATATACGCCTTCTAATTCCAGTAAGAACATTTTTCGTTCCAACTTTCCTCCGTATCCGCCCAAAGAACCGTCGTGTGATATCACGCGGTGGCATGGAATGATGATGGGTATCGGATTTTGTGCATTAGCGGTTCCGACTGCACGTGCCGCTTTTGGATTTTGTATTCGTATGGCGATTTCACCATAAGAGGCTGTTTTTCCATAAGGAATATTTTGTACTTCCGTTAATGCTTTCTTGTAGAAGGGAGTCGTTTGTAAATCTATCGGTAGATCAAATTGCCTGCGTTTTCCATCAAAATACTCTTTCAATTGTCGGATACAATCCTGGAATGCCCTTGGCTCTTGCAAAACCTCTGTTTGATATATCTTGCTCAATATGTGGTCAAAAGGGGCGTCTTCCGGGAAATGAATACGGCAAATACCTACATCACTTTTTGCAATAGCCATGTTTCCAAATGGTGAGGGGAAAACAGAATACGTAATTAATTTCATTGATACGAACTTAATATGTATTCGGAATTATTCCGATGGAATACTTTTCTCCGGGAAGTTGATAATCAGTGCACCTCCAATTATCAAAATGGCACCAATGATAGCCACAGGGGAAAGCACCTCCCCTAAAAAGATCCATCCGATGGTAATGGCAACAATCGGCGGAAAAAAAGCCACATACGATACTTGAGTGATGGTTAAATGTGAAAATAGCCAAAAATAGATTAACCATGTAATCACAGACCCCGGGATAGTTAAATAGGTAATTGCGAGTAAATTATTTTGAGACCACACCATCGACTGCCCGGGTTCAAATAAGATGGACAGTAAAATGAGAATCAGTCCTCCGCCGGTTTGACCGACAGCGTTAAGTTGGATAGTGTTCACCTCTTTGACATGTTTCTTCAAATTTACATTTGGCACGGAGGCAATTAACACTGAGATCATTAACGCACCGATTCCCAAAAACACATTATCACCGCCAAATGCCTTTCCTTGAGTTAGAACAAGAACAGCTCCGATAGTTCCGATAAAGATGCTTATATATTTTTTCCGTGTAATCGGTTCTTCCGGTAACATAAAGTGGGCGATAACGGCAATGGTTAAAGGAAAACCTGCCCAAATAATTGAGGAGACATTGGAGTAAACAAATTGTGTTGCCCAATACGTAATGGCATAAGCGATGGAAAAATTTAGAATTGCAAACTGAAGGTATAATCCTATCGCCTTGCGGGATTTAGGCAGCTTTTCTCTACGGATGAAAAATATGACCCAAAATATTAGTCCCGCAATAAAGAAACGAAGTCCTGCGCCAAGAAATGGTGGCATGCCCTCGTTTAAACTGACTTTTATCGCTAACCACGTCGTACCCCATAAAATACAGAGAAGTATATATGCGGAGTAAATTTTAAGCTTCATGGGAATAAAAAACGCCCTCCAATAATTGGAGAGCGTTTGAATGAGTTAAATGTATTGCCAAAGTTATTTTTCCACTTGCTTACTATGTAGATGGACAACAATTGGACTGGCAATATAGATACTGGAATAAGTTCCGACAATAACGCCGACAATCATTGCGAAAGCAAACCCGTGAATGACCTCGCCACCAAAGAGCCACAAAATAAGCACTACAAAAAATGTTGTCAGTGATGTAATGACAGTACGGCTTAATGATTCGTTGATGCTTTCGTCAACAATTCTATCGTATGAATGGCTACGTTTGGCTTTTATGTTTTCGCGTATTCTATCAAAGATGACAATGGTGTCATTGAGAGAATATCCGACAATCGTTAAAAATGCCGCCACAATAGAGAGGGAGATTTCATATCCAAGGATTGAAAACAGCCCGAGCGTAACCAGAATATCGTGGGTAAGTGCCGCAATAGCTCCTAACGCAAATTTGAATTCAAAACGAATGGAAATGTACAGCAAAATTAATCCTAATGCTGAAATGACCGCCATAACAGCTTTACCGCTTAACTCAGATCCAATTTTCGGACCGACACGTTCTATCGTCAGAATAAAGTTTTTAGTGTCTGCCGGGACTTTATCGGGATAGGCATCGTAAAGGTGGTTCACAACATCTTGCGCAAAATTTTCGGGTCTGTCTTCGCTATAGGCAAGACGAATCGAAATGTTTGACGGATCTCCAAAAAGCTTGATTTCATCCTTGCTTAGATCAAAATGCTGCCCGTTTACAGACACATCGGACAAGGTATTTCGGACAGAGTTGATATCCACCGCTTCGGTGAAATTGACAGCGACCATGGTTCCGCCGTTAAAGTCGATGCTTAATTTTGGACCGCCTTGATACACCAGAGACATAAGCCCTGCCAAAATTACAACGGTGGATAGGATAAACCCGAACCGTCTTTGATCCATAAATTTAATATGTGTTTCTTTAATAAGTCTCATATGCTTAACCTCTGGAAACCTTTACGTTTTGCAAAGGAGTTGAAAATTGTTCGTGTTACAAAAATAGCTGTAAACATGCTGATGATAATCCCCCAAAAGAGGACAGTTGCAAATCCGCGAATAGGACCGGTTCCAAACTGATACAAAACCAGAGCTGCGATAACTGTCGTGATATTTGCATCAATAATGGTCGTTAACGCTCGATTATAGCCACCATCAATTGCTGCTTTAGCTGTTTTCCCTTTTCGTAGTTCTTCTCGAATTCTTTCAAAGATGATCACATTCGCATCGATGGACATTCCAACCGTCAGAATGAGTGCGGCAATGCCGGGGAGAGTTAACGTCGCTTGGAGAGAGGCCAGAACTGCCAGAACCAACAGGATATTCCAAATCAAGGCAAAGTCGGCGATGGTTCCGGACGCTTTATAGTAAACGAGCATGAAGATTAGCACCAGTCCAAGTCCAACGAGAACAGAAAGAGTGCCACGCCGAATAGAATCTGCTCCAAGTGACGGACCGACAATCCTCTCCTCAATAATATTGACGGGAGCGGGAAGTGCACCAGCTCTGAGGACGATGGCAATATCTTTTGCTTCATTCATGTTTTCAAAGCCTTCGATTTGCGTGCCACCTCTAGTGATTTTTTCACGGATATTGGGAGCCATGTGAACTTTTTTATCCAATACAATCGCGACGCGGCGACCGACGTTTGCGCCGGTGACTCGAGCCCATTGTTTGGCACCGTCGCTGTTCATACTTAGCAAGACAACCGGCTGCCCGGATGCACCGCCTACCTGACTTCCAAGACGTTCTTTAGCTTCCTCAATAACTCCGCCGGTAATTTCCGGGTCTTTCTCAAGGTGATAAAGACTAAAAATCTTTTCTTCTCTTCCATCGACATCCGTCAGGGATTCTGCTTCATCGGAAAACAGAAAAATACCATTTCCTGAGGTGAGTTTTGTCTTTATTTCCGGCATGTCCAAAATCTTTTTCACGGCATAAACGTTTTTCTCGGGAACGCCAATGTTACCGGCATAGGTTCTTAACAAAGATGAGAACGGGCGTTCTTCAAACAGTCGTTGATCCACAATGGCTGAACTTGTATCGTCTTCAGTATCTGATTCACCAAACAACTCACTGACCGAGACAGTCTTGTCGTCACTGACCGGCATGTCTTCTTCAGTTTTGCTGTCCGTACTTTTGGTTTCATCTTCAGTAATATCTTCAAGCTCTGTGTTGCCTTTAAGTATTTTATCGATGCGAATGAGCAGCTCATTGGTGAGTTCGGCGTTCTTTACAATGTAAAATTCTAATAATGCTGTACTTTGGAGTAGTGCTCGTGCACGTTCCGGGTCCTGTATCCCTGCGAGTTCGACGACGATTCGATGGCTACCCTGCTTTTGGATTGTTGGCTCAGAGACACCAAATTGATCCACGCGATTTCGCAGGATTTCCAACACCCGATTAATCGCATCATCGGCTTCTTCGCTTAGTCCGGCAACAATTTCATTGACACTCGAGCCATATTCATGGTAATACCGTGCCAATCTGAGTTCATGTTTTGAGGAAGCGATTGTAAAGATATCAAAGAAATCGGCTTCGGGGATATCCATTTGAGATTTTACATCATCCAGTGTCCGATTAAATTTCCCGTCTTTATTGATAGCAAGATTTGTGACCAATGTGGGTAAGTCAACTTCTAAAACGATGTACATTCCGCCTTTCAAATCCAATCCTTGCTTAATGACTTTGGATTCCAAACTGTTGAAGGTACCTTTTTCTTTCATCTCCTCAATTTTATCCTCAGACAACATTTGATATTGTACTGACGGCCAGAGAGCATAAATTGCCCAGGCGAGGATTAATGCAATGATAATATATCGTGGTGTAAGTTTTTTATTCATGTGTTTACCGGATTTTCAGTGTTAATAAAGCCGAGAAATATAACCAAACTGTTGGTCGTCAGTCAATTTTTTATTCATAAAATTCTACACGTATTTTTGTATGGCTTTAATCCAAATATTGCCGTGGCAAGTTTAGTAGGACGCAAACTGCATAATAATGCCGCAAATCCATGCACCGTAGGTTCCGACCGCATAACCAAAGACGGCTAACAGAACTCCGACCGGAGCTAGTGCCGGATGAAACGCAGATGCCACAATCGGTGCTGAAGCCGCACCGCCGACATTTGCCTGACTTCCGACGGCAAGAAAAAAGAAAGGAGCACGAATCCACTTTGCCACTCCGATGAGAATAAGGGCATGGATTGCCATCCAAATTATCCCGATTAGAAAAAATCCGGGATTGTCGAAAATAGCTAAGAGGTCCATCTTCATTCCGATTGTTGCCACAAGGATATAGAGAAAGACACTTCCGTATCGCGATGCACCCACGCCTTCAAGCCTTCGTAAAGGCGTGAACGATAAAATGAGTGCAATGGTTGTAGCGAAGACAATAATCCAGAAAAAACCCGAGGTTAGACTAAATTTTTCTAAGTAATCTGCATTTTGTTGTATCCATGGAGCAATGATATCCGAGAGATAATGTGAGATAGCTGTGACACCAAACCCAACACCCACGACCGTAATCGCGTCGGTCAGATCGGGGATACGGGAGATTTGTGCTCGATAATCTTCAATTTTTTTCTGCAGATGACTAATCGCAGATGTGTCACCTTTTAACCATGTATCCAATCGTGTGTGTATACCGGCTCCGTAGAGTAAAAACGCCATCCAAATGTTTGCGACGACAACATCCACGGCAATCATGGCTGAAAACAATGGATCACTGACGCTAAAAACTTCTTTCATTGCCACTTGATTTGCACCACCACCTATCCAGCTTCCGGCAACGGTAGCAAGTCCGCGCCATACCGCATCGGGTCCTATTCCGCCGACAATGCTCGGGGCAAAGTAAGACATAATTAAAATTGCCACCGGACCGCCGATGATGATTCCAAACGTCCCTGCAAAAAACATGATAAGTGCTTTAGACCCTAATTTTCTGATTTCCTGTAAATCAATACTGATTGTGAGCAAGACGAGACTGGTGGGCAATAAATATCGGGATGCGACAAAATACAGACGGGAGTTTTCTCCTGAGATAATCCCTGCAGAATTTAGGATTGAAGGGATAAAATAGCACAACAGGAGTGTCGGGACAACCTTGTAAAATTTCTTCCAAAATGGGTGGGGGCTTTTTGCGGTTCGGAAAACGAATATCAGGATACTCATTAGTATTCCCAGAACAACGGCATCATTTGTAATTAGTGGACTCATCGTTTCTTTTTTAGTGTGAATTACGTGTAAATTATGAGCACGAATTTACAATGGATATTAAAACTACTGTAGATACAATATTAAAAAATAAAAAATATGAAAAAGACCTTATGAACAATAACCTGATAATTCTTGCCGCCGGGATTTCATCACGGATGAAAAATTCTTCCGTCAAGGGAACAATGGATTCTCAACTGATTGAGGAAGCAAATTTAAAACCAAAGTCGATGATTAGTGTCGGGGACGGTGGACGTCCGTTTATGGATTACCTTCTGTTCCACGCTGCGGAAGCAGGCTATAAGCATGTGGTAATCGTGATCAATGAACGGGATGGGTTTACAGAACCTTATTATACCACTCATGAAACATGGGGATTAGATATTCAGTTTGCACGACAGATAATTCCAAAAGGGCGGTCAAAACCGTTAGGAACAGCAGATGCAGTATTACAGGGATTAATTGCCAAACCTGAGTGGGCGCATGAAAAATTCACCATTTGCAATAGTGATAATCTTTATTCTGTGAGCGCTTTTAAAGTACTTCGGGAGGATACACATTTCTGTGCTATGATTGATTATGATCGGGATGGATTAGGTGTTGAGCCGGAACGGGTGAATGCGTTTGCTGTGATTTGGAAGGATAAAGATGGGTTTTTAGAAGATATCGTTGAAAAACCCGGAAAGGAAGATGTTGAGCGCTCCGCCGATGAAAATGGGCGTATTGGCGTGAGTATGAATATATTCCGCTTGGATTATGATGCCAGTCTTCCGGAGTTGGAGAATTGTCCGCTTCACCCGACCAGGGATGAAAAAGAACTCCCGACAGCCATCAGGATGATGATGAAGAAACATCTACAAGCGATGTTTACAATCCCGGTATCAGAGCGCGTTCCGGATTTAACCAGTAA
>JACNKV010000095.1:0-23405 GCA_014381855.1 Fidelibacterota bacterium
CGTCGAATTTCACGGTGCCGGCAGATTAACGCAGATATTATTAATGAGTTCGCTCCGAAAAGGGGCTCCTGCCCGACAAAGAATGCAGGCGGGCCTGCCCGCCATTGGTTCGGAGGGCCTGCCGTTCGTAGTGAAACGCAGGCGGGTGAATACTCCAGACTAAGATAGTCCAAGTTCGTTCTCCATTTTCTTAATTTCATCTCTGAGACGTGCTGCATATTCAAATTCTAGTTCTCCTGCGGCATCCAGCATTTCACCCCGCATCATGTCTAAGGCCATCTGTTTGTCCATCTTATCAAAATCTGATAATCGTTTTCGCCTACCAAAATCACTTTTATCTTGGTAAGAATCAGCGACCGCAGTAGAATGTAAAACATCATCCATCGATTTGTAAACGGTTTTCGGAGTAATCTTATGAATCTCGTTATACGATCTTTGAATGTTTCGTCTTCGGGCAGTTTCCGTGATTAAATACTCCATAGCCTCAGATATTTTATCCGCATACAAAATCACTTTTCCGCCAATATTTCGTGCTGCACGTCCAGCAACCTGCATTAGGGCACTTTTTGAACGGAGAAATCCCTGTTTATCTGCATCTAAAACGACCACCAAAGATACTTCCGGGAGGTCCAACCCCTCCCGAAGTAAATTAATTCCGACCAATACGTCAAACTCTCCCAATCTTAAATCTCTTAGAATTTTCACTCGTTCCAAGGTCTTAATATCTGAATGTAGATATTCTACCCGAAGATTTAACCCTGATAAGTATTCGGTTAAATCTTCTGACATACGTTTGGTTAATGTGGTTATCAACACTCGTTCATTTTGATTTGCACATATCCGAATTTCACCGATTAAATCATCAATTTGCCCTTCAGTTTCACGAACCTCCACTTGCGGATCTATCAATCCTGTTGGACGAATAATCTGTTCGACAACTGCTCCACCGGTTTTTACAAGTTCGCGCTCTCCCGGTGTGGCAGATGAATAAATAATTTGTTTCTGAACATCAAAAAACTCATCGCTTTTTAGAGGACGATTGTCCATCGCACTTGGGAGCCTGAATCCATGCTCCACCAAAACTTCCTTCCGTGCCCGATCTCCATTGTACATGCCTTGTATTTGCGGAAGTGTTACATGTGACTCATCAATGAATGTCATGAAATTATCCGGAAAAAAGTCAATGAGCGTCCAAGGGCGTTCACCGGATTTTCGCTGAGAAAAATATCTGGAATAATTCTCGATTCCTGAGCAATATCCTACTTCCTGAATCATTTCCATATCAAAATTGGTTCGTTGTTCTAAGCGTTGAGCTTCCAGTAATTTTCCTAAATCTCTTAAAACAGATAAACGGGCATTGAGTTCTGTTTGAATCTCTGAAATAACTTTTGCAGCAGTGCCGCTATCAGTGACAAAATGCTTTGCCGGATAAACAAATTTACTATCATATCTTTTGATAACCTCACCCGTCACATGATCGAATGAATGTAAGCTCTCAATTTCATTTCCGAACAATTCAATTCGGAGACAAACGTCTTCATACGCCGGGAATATTTCAATCACATCCCCACGGACTCTGAACGATCCTCGCTCCAGTGACATATCATTCCGTAGATAATGAATATGGATCAATTTTTTCAGAAATTCCTTCCGTTGGAGTGTCCCCCCTTTGGAAAGATGAATGACTTGCTCTTTATATTCACTCGGAGAACCAATTCCATAGATACAAGAAACTGAGCTGACGACAATTACATCCTTTCGCTCAATTAATGAACTGGTTGCTTTCAGACGGAGTTTGTCAATCTCATCGTTCATGGAAAAGTCTTTTTCTATGAATGTATCCGTTACGGGCATATATGCTTCCGGTTGGTAATAATCGTAGTAACTGATGAAGTATTCCACAGCATTTTCCGGAAATAGTTGTTTAAACTCACCGTATAATTGAGCGGCGAGAGTTTTATTATGTGAGATAATCAACGTGGGTTTTTGGACGGCTTCGATTACTTTCGCCATCGTGTATGTCTTCCCGGATCCAGTAACTCCCATCAGAATTTGATGTTCGCTTTTGTTCCGAATCCCACGAGTCAACTCATCAATAGCTTTTGGCTGATCACCTTGGGGCGTGAAGTTCGAATGTATTTTAAACTCTGCCATATTGGCGAATTTACGACGGTTATTTTATTGTCTGCAATGGCAGAGTATTTTATTTATCTAAAATATTTTATAATATTTTAGAAAATA
Source organism: Fidelibacterota bacterium (assembly GCA_014381855.1). GTDB lineage: Bacteria > Fidelibacterota > Marinisomatia > Marinisomatales > JACNKV01 > JACNKV01. The sequence continues at coordinate 2,242 of JACNKV010000095.1, forward strand.
TGAATAGAGTTATTCTTATTTTATTCATTACTTTCCGCCATGAAAATTTACCATGCACACGAACTTTTGAAGCATTTGGCCGATTCTGATACGGAATTATCCGTATCAGAAATCAACGATATATTTGGAGTAAATGTACGTTTTAAGAATTGTCAAGATACACAGTTTAGTATTGATGAACTGCTATCGTTTCTATCTCAACGCGGAAAGATAATCATCTCGCAGACCGGAATATCTGTCGTCAAGGATAAAATCTGTAAACACTAACCACAATCGGTGTATATAAAAAAAGGGCTCCGTTGGAACCCTTTTTTTTATTCAATCAACTCAGTTTTATTTAATGATGGCCTTCCAGCAGTTTATCGACAACAGAAGGATCTGCCAACGTGGATGTATCTCCTAAACTTGAGATGTCTCCTTCAGCAATTTTCCTGAGAATTCTTCTCATAATCTTTCCTGAACGAGTTTTTGGCAGCGCCGGTGTAAACTGGATTTTATCCGGTTTTGCATGCGGACCAATATCTGCAGTGACTGTTCTGCGAATATCCTGGATGATGTCATCACTGGGGTCCACACCGGACATGAGTGTCACATAGGCGTAAATACCCTGACCTTTAATGTCATGTGGATATCCGACAACTGCCGCTTCTGCTACGCCGGTAGCTTTTCCTATACCGCCTTCAACTTCTGCTGTTCCGATTCTGTGACCCGATACGTTTAGAACATCATCGACGCGACCGGTAATCCAGTAGTAGCCATCTTCATCCCTACGAGCGCCATCTCCGGTAAAATAATATCCGGAATACATCGCAAAATAGGTTTGAAAGAAACGATCATGGTCGCCATAAAGTGTCCTCATTTGTCCCGGCCATGAAGTTTTAATCGCTAAAAGTCCGGATACACCATTGCCATCAATTTCTTTTCCTTCTTCCGTCAACAACACAGGTTCAATACCAAAGAAAGGCAGCGTCGCAGATCCCGGTTTCAACGGCGTTGCTCCCGGAAGCGGTGTAATAAGAATCCCGCCGGTTTCGGTTTGCCACCATGTATCCACGATAGGGCAATTTCCTTTTCCGACTTCATTATGATACCACAGCCATTCCGGTTCTTTAATGGGTTCTCCAACCGTCCCAAGCAATTTCAATGTGGAAAGATCACGCGTATTGACCCAATCATTTCCTTCTTTCATGAGCGCACGGAGTGCTGTAGGTGCTGTATAGAAAGAATTGATTTTATGCTTGTCAACGATGTCCCAAAATCGCCCGAAGTCCGGGAAGTTTGGAACGCCTTCAAACATCACGGTTGTTGCACGATTTGCCAGCGGACCGTAGACGATGTAAGAATGCCCGGTAATCCAGCCGATATCTGCGGTACACCAGTAGATGTCACCCTCTTGATAATCGAAGATTTTTTCATGTGTGTAAGATGTGTACACTAAATATCCGCCGGTGGTATGCAAAACACCTTTTGGCTTGCCGGTTGAACCGGATGTGTAAAGAATAAATAACGGGTCTTCCGCATCCATTTCTTCCGGTGGGCAATCGGTATCCGCTTTCGCCATTTCTTCGTGCCACCAAAGATCACGACCATCCTGCATCGGAACTTCCTCGCCGGTACGTTTAACGACGAATACATGCTCGATTGAAGGCGTTTCGTCCAAGCCTTTATCTGCTTTAGTTTTCATCGCAATGTTCTGTTTTGTTCCGCGAACACCGGTATCTTGCGTCACCAGAATTTTACAGGCGGAATCGTTAATCCGATCGCGTAGCGAATCTGAACTAAACGCTCCGAAAACGATAGAATGTACGGCCCCAATTCTTGCACAGGCAAGCATCGCAACTGCAAGCTCAGGAATCATCTGCATATACAGACAAACTCTATCACCTTTGACAACTCCGTTCGCTTTTAACACATTGGCGAATTTAGACACTTCGTCTTTTAGTTCAGAATACGTAAACTTCTTATCCTCTTCCGGGTTGTTCCCTTCCCAGATTAATGCAGTTTGATCTCCATGCCCGGCTTCGACATGTCTGTCCAAACAGTTGTAAGCTACATTTAGCTTACCACCTTCGAACCATTTGATATCTGCTTTTACAAAATTAAAATTGCGAACGGTATCCCATTTTTTTGTCCATGTGATGCGTTCTGCAATTTCTCCCCAAAACCCCTCCGGATCCTGAATAGAGCGGTCGTATAGTTTCCGATATTGGTCAAGATCGGATATCCATGCACCTTTTGAGAATTCAGCATTTGGTTTATAGACGTTTGTAGACATCTGTTTCCTCCAGTATTTTAACTGTAATTAGTGAATAATTTGTTCAAATTCTCGAAAATATCATACATTTCGAGGCAGAATTTACCCCGATAATCATAGGGCAACAAGATATTAAGGATAAATTTATCCTGTTTTATTATTGTGGTTGGTTTCGGGCTTCGGTGCTGAGAATTGAACAGAGGATTGTCGCAAAGTATAATTCTAAATTATAAATTGTAAACTATACATTGCTTTTCATTTCATTCCAGCTGATAAATAAACTCGGAGGATTGCAAAACATCCAACATCTGTTCGTCTATCAACTCTTCTTCATCAAACACCTCCAAATGATGCTTCCCCTCTTCCATTGTAAACTTCATTGCAGAGCTAGACCACTCGTATTTACCATCCAGACGAAAATGCAAATCTTCCTCTTTCGATTTGAAAACAACCCGACATAATCGCTTCAGCTGAAACCGCAGTTCTAATGCAGCCGCATCCTGCAAATCCAATTCATAAAAAATCGGAACATGATCCGATAATACCAAATTTATGGAATGATACCCAACAGATAAGTCCAACCGTCGAAGCGGAGTTTTACCAACCAAGGAATCATCAACTACGACTTCAGCAAAAGGCGGACTGCTGAGGACATTCACCGGAACTTGGGAGAATACCGGAGTGAAGATTAGGATTAGGATTAGGACGGGGAGTGGCATATTAGAGGAATGGAGTAATGAAGTGTTCTTCATGGTTGTGTAGTGATTCACTTGACAAGCTCAGTGAATTGTGAGAGCACCCATCCTTCAAACCATTGGAGCGTTTTCGTTTCATCATTTAACACTTCCACAACTCCAAATAATCGATCTCCCGCCACTTTTTTGACTGCTAGCATATCTCCTCTCGATAAGAAAAACTGAATATCCGCTCCATTCTCCGGGCCGGAACGAAACGGAACAAAATCCTGTAGTATTCTGTAGACCGCCCCCTGAGACACAAATTCCTGCGATGCCCCAAAAAATATCGGAAAATGAACAGTTTGATTCTCTTTGAAGTCGATTGAAATAGATTTATTAAGATAATTTTCTTCATCCCGGATTACCAACGATAAATCTGTACGATGCCGGTATCTTGACCAAAGTTCAAACCGAAAAAAACCAAGACTGTCGGATTGTGTTCGAAGAATGACGGAAGCACTATCCGTTATTGTTACATCCGCACTTTCGATAGGTGTGTTATTATCTCTGAGAAGTAAAATACCGGTAATGACAACCGGGACTCTCCGGATTATCGCCTCCGGCAAAACGATGGTACCTGTGTCGGCAACCGTGAATAAATGCTCGACCGGCTGCAAATCACGACCATAAGGGATTAGTTTAATCAAATTTCCGAGGGGCTGTGGGTCAAACACATTGAACGGAAGCTCTATGGCAATACTGTCACCGGGGAAAAATACACGTTCGATCAAGGGGGAATCCGGTTTGGAACGCTGGCGAATAATGAATCTAAATGCGGTTGGATTACCTTCCGCAATACTTACAGGCTGAACCAAGCGAACCGTGTTGTATGTGTAATTGAGCGAAACTTCGGGTGGATTATCCAGCGTAATGACATCCGGATAGTTGGGTGGAAATACCCCGGTGCATCCGACAACAAATATGATAAACGTAAAAAGAAGCGTTCGGGTAAAGATATTTGGTTTAATCCACAATTTTTCCATGGGGGAATTTAACAAAATTTCCGGGAGAATCCTCCTTTACTGCAACCATCGTAATAATCGCTGTGCAGGCAATCCTCATGTTTTCGTTACGGCTCTCTGCATGAGCTTCTACTTTAACTCGGATCGACGTCTTCCCTGCATCCAAGACAGTCCCCGTAAATGTCACCCATTCGCCACCAAAAACGGGTTCTTTAAATTCCACTTGATCAATTGCACGAGTAACAGCACCCCATGCGCCGGTTCCTCTTAAGAATCGATAAGATGTTTTCGCCGCGGCAATATCCATCCAGGAAATCATCTGTCCGCCAAATAAGGTGCCAACATTATTTAGATGATCCGGCATTACAAGTTGTGAATAATGAGCGATGGTTTTCATAATGAGTTATAGTGTTCTAGTGCCTGTCCGCCGGTTTTTTGGCGGGTTAAAGTGTCTGTCCGAGTGAGACGGGTCCGCACGCCAAGGCGCACAAGCCTTTGGTGGATTCGAATGTTGGAAAGTTTGGAATGTGAACTGTGTTCGTATCCATTCGTTAAGGGTCAGACTATCGTGTTTTTCCTTCATAACAAAAGCCCCGTCAGTTTACCCTCGAGAAAATCTTTTTTCCCTGAAGAGCACGCCGTACCAACGGGGCCTCTCACAAATCCTAACCAAAGTTAAATTAAAAATTATTTTATGTGCAATGGTTTTTTGTTGGCTATAATCAATCCGTTTTCTTTCGCAGACGCTCTTCTTAAACCACTACACCAGCATCTCAACTGCGTGCTTGATCATGGTAACGTGAATAGGTGTGCTACCTATCATCTCACCATCAATATTGAGTTCATGGGATTCTTGCGGGATGATTGAAAATTCTTTCACCTGCTTGTATTCAACCGCCGGATCGCCAATGTGCGCACCTGTAAACACTTTGGGGAACATATTTAATAGTTTCATCCGCCCTGCTTTATGGACGATAATTAAATCTATATACCCATCGTCAACTTGAGCCAAAGGTGCCATTTTCATACCTTTTCCTGTATGAATAGTATTACATCCCATGATGAATCCAAAATTCCCCACGATTCGATTTCCGTCAACCACCAATGTGGCTAATCGCTGGCGGTTTTTCATGACTTCAATGATTGATGCAATATTGTATCTTTGTCCGCCTAACCATCGCAGTTTTTCCGCGATTCGGTTTATTTCTGTCGGCATGCCCCAACCTACGATATTAAACGCATACAATGTTTCACCGTTTGCATCAACTTTTGCTACATCCACCAATCGCTTTCTACCGGTAATTATTCGTTTGGCTGCCACAACCGGATCTAAACAGTTGACATCCCGCATGAACGAATTTCCTGTCCCACCGGTAATTAATCCTATCGGCAGTTTTCTCTGATCCGGACGGGATAACATTCCATTCACTACTTCGTGCATGGTTCCGTCTCCGCCAATTGCACAAAATCCGTCATATCCCGTAAAATCAAACGAATATGCGATTTCTTTTGCATGACCGGCATATTCAGTTTCAAGAATGTTTAACTCAGCATTTACAGATTCAAATACCGGCTGGACTTTTTTTAAGATTGCCTTCCCTGCTTTTGCTCCGCCCTGCGGATTAACTACTAGAATGTATCTTGCCATTTTATTACCTCATTTGGTTATTGGTATTTGGGATTTACTTGGAATTTGGTGCATTTCCAGTCTCCCGGTCTCCATCAATCATGTTTCATGTATTTATTATCGCCAACCTCAATAATTTCTATTTTGACTTTTGTTGTACCTTGGTTTACAAAATCTAACTTTACTGCTGCTCCGTATGAGCAATCCAGTATTCTCCCCTTCACGTATGGTCCCCGATCATTCACACGTAATATGATAGAACGATTGTTATCAAGATTTGTCACACGTACGATTGTATTCAAAGGTAATGTTTTATGTGCTGCTGTAAGCCCGTACATATCGTAAACTTCGCCATTTGCAGTGAGCTTTCCGTGGAAATCTTTTCCGTAATAAGAACTTACCCCGGTCAATACTTTCGATCGAATAATATCTTTCCTACCGGATTTCGTCTTACCACCGGATGTTCCACCGTACCGAGGAGAATTCGTACAGGACATCATTAATCCTAGCGACAAAATCAGAGCAAATGTAAGTGTAATTCTCCTGATGTTCTTCATTTCGTATATGTTTTTACAGCGCCGGTAAGTGATGATATTTTTTCAATAGACTTACTATCTCCGAATTGATGTAATTCGTTGATAATCTGTTCGCCGGCATCTGCATGTCGAAATGTTGCTGTTCCGACTTGGACAGCAACCGCTCCGGCAAGGAGATATTCAACCGCATCCAAACCTGTTGTAATTCCACCTAACCCAATGACGGGAATATTAACAGATTGATAGACTTTATGGACAGTTGCTAACCCAATAGGTTTAATTGCCGGGCCGGACAATCCGCCGTAGGTTGTGTATATTTGGCTTTTTCCCGTTTCGGAATCTATGCTCATGCCGACAACGGTATTAATTGCGGACACGGCATCCGCCCCTCCATTTTCTGCGGCTTTTGCGATGGATGTGATGTCCGTAACATTCGGGCTGAGTTTCATGATTATTAACCGTTCCGTTCGTTTTCTCATTTCAGCGGTCAGTGCTTCTGTCATGGATGAGTCCACTCCAAATTGCATTCCGCCTTTTTTCACATTCGGACAGGAGATATTTATTTCATATCCGCAAATATTGGATGAAATGACTTCAACCTTTTCCAGCACATCACAATATTCCTCCAGCGTTGTTCCCGCAATATTCATTATGACCTTTGTTCCAATATTATCATAAAGCGGAATCATTTCTCTGATATACCTCTCCACGCCAACGTTTGCAAGTCCGATGGAGTTTATCATGCCGGCAGGGGTTTCAACAACCCTTGGGGGCGGATTTCCTTCTCTTGGGAAAAGGGTAACAGATTTTGTTACAATTGCACCCAGTTTTGATACATCTGTCAAGTCTGAGACCTCCGTGCCGTACCCGAAGGTGCCGGATGCAGTAAACACCGGATTGCTAAAAGTGATATCACCAATTTTAATTCGGAGGTCAGTCAAACGTCACCTCCTCTGCGGAAAATACCGGTCCGTTTACACAAACCAAATCATATTTTTCATGATAGGTTTGTCTCATAATTCCCTCTTTTTCTGTTTTTTTTATCGCGCATCCCTGACAAATACCAATCCCGCATGCCATGTAGCTCTCTACGGAAAGTTGGGTTGGAATTTGGTTTTCCAACGCAAAAGATTGGACAGCTTTTAGCATTGGCTCAGGCCCGCACGCAAATATTTTTGGATTCTGTTTTGACATAACCTGAGACTCAAGTGTCGGAATCACCGTTCCTCGAATCCCTATTGAGCCATCATCTGTTGTTAAAAAAATGCCTTCCTGAGGAGAATGCGATAAAAAATGCTCTTCGGATGTACGTGCGCCAATAATTATCGTCGATGTTTTCACCATTTTGTGTAAATTTAACATCGGAGCCAGACCAACCCCACCGCCAACTAAAATTGAGTCACGGCCGTCTTCCCATCCTGTAAAAGTATTTCCTAATGGTCCAAGGACATTTATTGAATCGCCCGGATGCATTTTTGCCAGAGATTTCGTAACCGCTCCCACGGTTTTATAGATGATAGAAATACAATCACCCTTAACATCGGCAATACTCATCGGACGTCGCAAAGGATGTTCCCAAGTATCACAGACAAGTATGGAAATAAATTGTCCCGCACCGAAATACTCCTCGATAATTTCGGGGGCTTTAAATTTCATCGACCAAAGATTCTTTGCCAACTGAACGTTTGCCACAATCCGACATTCCTCTTTCCTGAGCAACTTATTCATCCCATTGTGTCTTTGATAATGGGTACTCCGGAATAGTTTTGACAGTATCCACATTTGAAGAATCGCGATCGATAACCGATTGAATTGTGTCTTCTGTAACGGTAATGTTAAGCGAGTCATGTAACTCAGATTTCGCTAATGAATCATTAAATCCTGTCACATTGAGGGGGTCGATTATTGATAAAGCCGTAGTCTTTAACGAATCCTGAATAAGCAGAGTTTGGGTTGAATCTTCTGCTACAATACTGCTATCCAGTGAATCTGGTATTATTAGTGAATCTTTCTCTGCTTTCACATTAAGTGAATCTGTTATGAATTCTGTTGAATCGGTATTCAATTCATTGAACATAGATTGTAGGATTTGAAAACGGTTTTTTGATGTTATTGCTTGTTCGCTTTCAGGATGGAAATAATGAAGCCAACGGTAATATTTCAATGCACTGTCTAACTCGAAATATGTGTGATCATAATGGTAGGACAAAAAATATCCTGCAGAAGCTGATGTCGTGCTCAATGAATCTCTCAGAATTAATTTTTTAAAATGAACAAACGTAGTTTCCGGGTTTGTTTCCCATAGGCTCTCATAATAATTAAACGTTTCTTCTGATTGCGTCATCTCTTTAACAACACCGCGAGAAGTTAAAATTTTCTCCGCAAAATCAGTCGATGGCCATGCTTCCACAATCACATTTTCAAGAGAATCCGCACGCTCAACGTCACCGGAAGATTTCAAAATATGTGCTTTGAGATAGACCGCCTTTGGATAAACGCTAAACTTTTTCGGCTGGAGTAAAATAGTATCCAATTGATTTAATGCAATTGTAGATTTATCGAAATGAAATGTCTCCAGTTCAGCAAGCGCATATCGGTGATTTGCAACCTCCTCTGTTTTCAGTTCAATTGCGACTGAGTCCACGTTCGTCGTATCCAAAACAACACTGTCTTGAGATATGGTATCTAATGCAATAACTTCATGTGTTAATGATCGTATAGATTCCATGGCTGTTAAAGCTTTTTGAATCTGCTTTGTTTGTTTCTGAGCTAAAGAAGTATAGGGAGATTGCCGATACTCCTTCGAAACTTCTTCCATCTCTATTTTCGCTTTATCCAGATCCCAAAGTACATCCAGTGCATATTTTCCCAGAAGATATCTTGCCTCGGCAGACGCTTCGGTTTTTGGGTAATCTGTTGGAATATTGGTATACACTTTCAACGCGTCATCCATTCGACCCTGAGCTTGAAATATTTTTCCGGTTTCGAGTGTTAAGTCACCATGAATGGATTCGTAATCTTCATCCTTTATCAATTTCGTTGCTTTTTTATGGGCGCGTTCTGTCTGTTCGCTTAATCGGTAAATCCTGATTATCTGTAAATGCGCATCCATAATTCTGCTTTTTGCCAACGAATGTTTGATTACCTGCTGATAGGCATCCACAGCCCGTTCCCAATCTTCTCCTTTTTCGGCCAACTCAGAGAGCTGATAATATATTTGACTTTTCTCCGCAGATGACCGCACCAGCACCGCAGCTTTCTCGAGCATATTCAGAGCATTTTTTGAATCTTCCTGCTCAAGATATAACCCAGAAATGGACAAATACACTTTTGACATCAAGTCATCAGAAATATCCATTTGAACCAGTTCATGTAAATCATCCAATGCCGGCTGGGGCAATCCTTGTTTCCACTTACATAAGGCTAACCAATAGCGTGTTTCCGGATGATAGGACACGCTTCCCTCTTGCAGTAGTTTCCGGAATACTTCTTCCGCCGTTTTATATTCTTTTAGATGGTATCGGGAAATGCCAATCAATAAACGTGCAGAGTCTACATATTTGCTATCGGGGTATTTCTTTAGAATAATCCTCGACTTTTGGATGACTTTTTCGTATGCATCTTTTGCGGTCGTCGGTAGGTTTTCGTCGGTCTTCTCTAGTCGGGCTTTTTCAGCTGTTTCAAAATATTGCTCGGCATTATAGAACGTATTGAAATACGCACACCCGTTCGGAAGTCCGGCTATTATGACGAAAAGTATGGATAAAATGGTTTTTCTACGCATAGAATGTTCACGGAAATTCACCATGTTTTAGACAAGATACAAGGTGAATTCTGATTAAATTAACATTGAAGAATCAAGAATATAGATTTGTAAATATTTAACTCGTTCTCACCCATCTGTTTTTCGTAACTTATTTCATGAAAAAGTGTTTGATATTTCTTACTTTTCTCTCTGCTGTGCTCCCGGGAGCGGTACATCCTGATGGCGACATCTTGAATAACCAAATCGGCTATGTCCTTCCGGAATCCGATAGTACCGGGACACCAATTTTTATCGATGGAGTTTATATCGGTAAAACACCCATCACACAGCCCATTCCAATAGAAAACGGAATCCACGAAATCAGTTACCTCCCGCCAAATTTTGAAATACCGTCCATAAAAGATCGCCTTCCTGAAGCGGTGAAACGAGTTTATATCCCTGCAAATGATACAGTTAATGTTGTGTTAATTTATGACATTCACCGTGCAGAATTTAAACGCATCCGGCAAGAACAGGTTGTCACATACATTACCGGGTTTTCAATTACGTGCGTCGTCCTTTATTTAATGTGGATGATATAATTTAAGCGAGAAGTGAGGAGCGAGAAGAACATATTTTAGATTTCACTTTTTAACTTTTCTTCTTTAAAACTCCTCTGTCATTCGATCGTATTCGCTGTGGGCCCGCATTTCAAAATCCTTGATGCGTTTTTCTATCTGACCGCACACATCATCTCTGACACACTTACCCGCCAACGCAATTGCATTTGAAATCGCTTTTTCATTCGACCGTCCATGGGCGGCAATGACAATCTTTTCAAATCCTAACAGTGGAGCACCCCCATATTCTGCATAATCTGTAATTTCTTTTAATGCTTGCATGCCTTTGCGTAGCATGAGCAAACCTATTTTCCACGACCACTTCATTTTAAAGGCAAGTTTACTTAAACTCCCAACTGTTTTTGCAGCTCCCTCCAATGTTTTGATAACAATATTTCCGACAAATCCTTCTGTAACAATCACGTCGGTAACTCCTCGTAGAACATCTTTTCCTTCGATATTTCCGATAAAATTCACACCGGAGGTTTCCGACAACATGCGATAGGCTTTTTGCATTTTTTCACCGCCCTTTGACGGCTCTTCTCCATTATTAAGCAAAGAGATTGTCGGGTTTGCGATCTCCCGAACTTCCGAAACATAACTTGAGCCCATAATTGCAAACTGTACTAATTCCTCTGCAGAGCAATGGACATTTGCCCCAACATCGAGCATAAAGGCAAGATGGTCGTTGCGTTTGAATTCATTCATGGTTGGATAAACTGTTGCAATTGCCGTCCGGCGTACTCCATAAATTCTTGGAATGTATTTTGCCGCGGATAGAACAACCGCCCCGGTACTTCCGGCGGAGACTAATGCATCTGCCCGCCCGTCAGATACGAGTTTTGCTGCTAAAACAATACTGGCATCCGGTTTATTGTGAACGGATTCCTTGGGGCTTTCACCCATCTGGATCGTTTGAACGGTATGAACAATTTCTATATCATTGCCGGAATAACGAAGTTTCTTCAGTGTATCTTCAATTTTTATTTTATCTCCGACCAAAATAATTTTTACCGGATTTGCACGTACGGCTTGAAGCACCCCTTTTATAATTACACCTGGAGCATTGTCTCCCCCCATTGCGTCAACTGCGATAGTAATTGGTTGATTCATCTATTCGTCTATTTTCCTTTCTCAGGCGTCAAAATACTGTTGATGTTGGAGCCGAATATCCTCGATGACCCACAAAATAATCGCTGCGTCATCCATAAATCCAATTCCTTCCAAGTTGTCAGGAACTTCATCTTTAGCCTCAATAAAATATTGCAAGGCAAACAGAATTTTCTTCTGTAAGGACTCCGGCATTTCAGAATTGGTATTTAACAATGAAAATAAGGTAGTCACGCCCTCATATACTTCGGCTTCAAAAATATTTAAATGTTTTTGTTCCGCTATCCGCTCAAGTTTTCTCGGAATATTTTCTAAAACTTTTCCCTTGATTGATAAATCTATTTTTTCAATGCTCTTTGTATACCGGGCTTTGTCTTTATCCGTTAAGCGGAACGGTCTTTGTTCGAAGTTCATAGGATAATTTACCTCGTTTTACTTATTAAACAGAACATAACTATTGCACGAATTGTATTGATTCAGTTATGGATAGGATACACCTTTATAAAAAATATTAAGTACCGGTGTACAATAATGAGTCTGCGTCCTGTCCCGATTTATCGGGAAATTATTGTCAGCTGAAAATGATTCCCCGACCGGTCGGGGTAAACTGTTCCTCATCATTTTACTCCAATGCTAATTATAAAGTAAAATACATTTATATTCCACCCATAACTGAAATATTACCACGATTTTTTTCACTTCAAATTGTTATTTTGGAATGTAGCCCTGCACAGCATCTTTATGCACAATGTACGTCATCATTTTCAATTTCACGTAATCTTCGTGGTAATAGGAATATCCTTTTGTCTGACCGGTATGTCCGCCTGCTCCGGAATCTTTAATCAAATACCAATCTTCTCCATTTCTAACCGAATAACCAATTAGATGTATTCCATGATCATCCGTTGTCGATCGATTGCTAAACCTAAATTGCCTTGCATTTTCATCAATATATTCTGCAGGGATATCAAAGGTGGGAACAACGGCTACTTCTTCCCACGAACGTAATCCGGCTTCTGACACATCTCCTCCGATTCCCAATGTGAATCCGTTTCGGATTGCATGCTTAGCTACGGACATAAAATCCGATAAGGGTAGATTCAAATAGTCTTCGCTATTCCACCAATTATCCGCAACATCGTATTCGGTAAATTCTCCGTAGGGTTTTTCCATCAGAGACATTACATCCACATAATCTTCCACATCTATCCTCAAAATGCGTTTCAGATATTGTTTTGGGGTCAGTTTGGCTCCATGACTTTTTACGTATTCAGGAGGGACGCCAAGATAGTGGTCCATGATAGAACGGATTGTCTGTAGGACGAGTTCTTCATTCCACGCATTTGATACCTTTACCTCTTCAAGGTAAGAACGCATTTCTGACCACATATCACCATGATCATGAAACGGTTGTTCATCAACCTTTCCGGGATATGTAGATAACGGAACGACACCGTACATCTTCCAGATTCTCGTCACTGCATTTAACTCAGACCCTTGAGAAAACTGGGAATCTCCACGCTCTTGTACATACCTTCTTGCTTTCTCAACCGTTTCCCAGTATACCGTATACATTTCTGAAATTTTAATATCTTTCCCTGTTAAACGGTAAATTTCAGATTCTAAAAACGATGTACCGGAAAAACACCAACACGTGCCTGTCATTCCTTGTGATACCGGTGGATTGTGCCAGTATTTAGTAAATTCGCTGGTGTCTTGAGGAATATCCACATCGGTTAAGTTCATTTTGAATCGAAGATCAGGAGCATCCTCTTCTTCATAATATGTATCCATTGAATCTTTGATCTCATGCCAGAAACCGGATTTCTTCTCAATGAACTCTCCTATATCTTTCCTGGGTTCCTGTGCAAAGGAGATGACACTAAGGCTAAGGATTAAACTGAGGGCTGTTTTCATGTTACTCTCTCTCTTACTGGGTGCTGGGTTCTAGGTGCTTCCTGCCCGCCCGGGGCAGACGGGAACTTCGCTTCGATTACTCACTACTTTTCTCCGGATACAGTGTTACCTGCACAATATTTTCAGTGCCGAAATACTGATTTGCCGCCTGTTGAATGATATCCAACGTTAACGTATTGACCAATGTTTCAAACTGTAAAATATTTGAAAGGTCTTGATTGTGAATAGAAGATGAAGACAATTGTCTTAACCAAAATTTATTTTCTTTAAGAGATGTCTCTCTCTCTCGGCGCTGTGTTTCTTTTACTTTATTCAGATATTTTTCAGTCGTACCCGCTGTCATCAGACTGTCAATCTGCTCAAAAACAGCCTCTGTCAATTCATCTACTCTTTCAGGAGCACAACCAAATGTAACCGTAAGCCTGTAATCTTCATCCGGGTAGTGATCTGTCGATGCACGGACACCCACGCCATAAACTCCGCCCATATCTTCACGCAGAACTTCTCGCAGTTTTATGCGGAATGCATGAGCCATAGAATTTAATTCATACCGATTTTCTCGATTCCACTCAAAAGGACCGGTAAATATGATTTGCGTCATACTTTTCGGGTCCATCCCTTTTATTACAGACTTGTTTATTCTCCCAACCGGCGGATTGATGTTGTTATCCACCCATGTTTCTTTCCTGAGATTCGTCGGTAAACCGCCTAACCATGTTTGGAGAAGTGGTTTGATTGCATCCGGCTCAAAATTCCCCACGAAAAAGAATGTGAAGTCACCGGCATCCTTAAATCTGTCTTTGTAAAACGTATAGGCGGTTTCTAAATCTATTTCATCAAGAAAGTCCAACGTCCACGGGCGTTCACGATGGTGGTATTGTGCCATGGTAACTTGGATAGTGTCCCGGTACGCCGATTCCGGTCTTGAGCTTCGGTTTTCTAAAAATCCACGCCACCGTGAAAGTGTCGCTTCAAATGCATTTTCATCCATACGCGGAGCTGTAAAGTATAAATAGATTAGCTGAAACATCGTTTCTATATCTTTCGGAGAGGCTGAACCCGAAATTCCTTCAAACAAGCCATCGATGTAAGGAGAAACAGACACAACCTTTCCTGCCAGTTTCTTTTCAAGTTCTATCTGTGTGAAACCTCCAATTCCAAAGTTTCCTATCAAATCTGCTGCTGCATCAGCCGAAGCATATCCTTCATCTGCAATCTTCGATTTTCCACCGGGACTGAAAGATGTAAATAAAATTTCATCATTTTTGAATTTCGTCGGTTTTAGCAGGATTGTTACTCCATTCGACAAGATTATTTTCTCAACGTCAATATCCCTCAATAATTCAGCGGATTCAATTTTCGAAGGAGTGGGAATTGTTTTTACGAGAGGTTCATCCGAAACCACATCGATATATGGAGTGATGTCCATTGTTTTTACTTCGGCAAACAGCGACAGGAGTTCTTCATCTCCGGGAAGAATAAGAGATTCCTTTTCCGGAGCGCTGACCGTAATGACGCGATTTCCTCCCGGAAGCATTTCAGCACTCATTTGATTGATATCAAGTAATTGGATATTTGGCAGGATATTTTTGTAAAGTTTTAACTCATGTTCGATGCCGGGGATAGACTCTCCCTCAAGATAATTTCGAACATACTCGTTTACATATCGTTTTGATTCAGTTTTATCCCTCTCATTGTATGCCCGTTCAATTCTCCTCATAAATTCAGTTTTTTGGCGATCTAATTCGGTTTGCGTAAATCCAAAGAGCGCAACACGTTCTGCCTCCATTAAAATCGTTTTCAGTCCGCCGGTAATTCCATCTTCTTTGACCCCCGCTAACAAGACATGTGCGGATTTGGACAGTGCAATATTATTCGTGAATGAGTACGCATACATAAAAGGTGCATCCGGCTTTTTGGTTATTTCATCGAAACGAGCATTGATCATACCGGAATACAAATTTTCAAGGATATTATGTCTATAGTTTTCTTTTGTTTGTTCATTTCTGACCGGTTTTTTGAAATACACATTAACATTGGTACGAGTTGCTTCCGGATCTGAAGCAATGGACACAAATGTTTTTTCATGATCCGGCACCGAAAATATTTTGCGTTCTCTTGGCTTTTTAACTTCCGGGATTTTTTCAAAATAGTTCTTAATATATTCCTCAATTACTGCGGAATCAAAATCTCCAACCGCAACGACCGCCATCAAATCGGGTCGATACCAATCCTTGTAGAATCTGCGTAGAGTTTCGTAATGTGCTGTGTCAACAATGGCTATATCACCAATGGGTAAGCGCTTTGAATACATCGAGTTGTTAAATAAAATCGGTGCGTGTTTATTCCACATCCGCATACCGGCACCTTGTCCTAACCGCCACTCTTCTTTGATCACGCCTCGTTCTTTATCAATTTCCTCCTCCTCAAATGCAACACCGTGTGCCCAGTCCTCCAAAATTTGGAATGCCTTTTTTATTACTTCCGGATCATCCATGGGTACCTGCAGTTTGTAAACCGTCTCATCAAAAGATGTATGTGCATTTAAATCCGCACCAAATCTCATTCCGATGCCTTCCAGATAGTCCACAAGTTCTGATTTATTGAAATGTGTCGACCCGTTAAATGCCATGTGTTCCACAAAATGGGCAAGACCCTTCTGGTCTTCGTCCTCTAAAATAGATCCGGCATTCACTGCCAATCTCAGTACGGCACGGTTTTCCGGTTTATGATTTTCACGGATATAATAGCGAAGTCCATTGCTTAGCGTTCCTATTTTCACGTTGGGGTCTATCGGCAATACGGTTCCCGCCGATGGTTCTGCAGATTCTTCACAACAAGATTTTTTATGACATAATCCAGTGCAACTCATAATGGTTAATAAGAAAATAGTTCCAAAAATTAGTGTTATATGTTTCATTGATTAAACTCCGATGTGTTAATGTGTATAAGTGTTAGGCTGTTAAAGTATTAAAGTGTTATCGCTTTCATTTTCCCGTAACGGATAAGTGTTAAGAATTCGGAATAAATAAATAAAATCTCTAGTCAAGGTATTTTCCACGAATGGCTTTCACCGTATCATAGATTTCAAAGAAATAGTCGATCAATTCCGGATCAAATTGTGTTCCACTGCACGTTCGCAGTTCGTTTAACGTGTCTTCTTCCGTCCAGGCACTTTTATAAACTCGAATGGACATTAAAGCATCGTACACATCTGCAATTGCAACAATCCTTCCGCCTAAGGGAATTTCCTCTCCTTTGTATCCTTCTCCCATGGATTCAATATCTTTGTTAATATCACCGATTTTTCCGGGATAACCTGTGCCGTCCCAATTCTCATGATGTGTTAAAGCAATTTTTTCCGAAAGTTGGTCAATCTCTGATTTGGAATTTAAAAATAACCTAGCTCCATAGATTGTATGAAAGTTCATAATCATTCGTTCATCGTCATCGAATCGACCGGGTTTCTTCAAGATTAAATCAGAAATAGCGATTTTTCCAACATCATGCAACATACCTGCAAGGCGCATATTCCCTTTTTGCTTTTTTATCTCGATGGGGTCTATCCCTTTTTTCGTCGCCCAATGCACATAGAGTTCTGCTGCGACTGCTCCAACGCGATTGACGTGTGCTCCCGTTTCTTTTGGATCTCTAAGCTCTGCCATTTTTATCATTCGCAATATCAATTCTCTTGTCAATTCCGCACGCTCGATATGTACAGAGGCATTCCCGGCAAAATATGTGATGAGCATTTCATCATCTTTGGTAAAAGAGGTAATCTCATTCTCAGGTGTTTTTGCATTAATCAATTGGAGTACACCCACCATATCTTGATGTGCATTGATAATCGGTGCCGTGAGCATCGATTGTGTACAATAACCTGAACTTTTATCGAATGATGAATTAAACGAAAACGGTAATGCTTCATCCAAAGAATACACTTCAGGAATATTTAATAATTCCCTTCGGTTCGCAACATAACCGGCAATGGAGTTATCATTGATCGGAACTTTAAACGCAGCATATAAATTTTTATTATCCAGATTGGATGTAAATAACGTTTCGTTTTGGGTATAGCTAAAGACAAGATTATCTCCATCCGCAATGTATAATGTACCTGAATCGGCGTGGGTCATTTCCCGTGCACGAGTAAGCAAATAATCAAGAACCGCATCCAAATCCTGAATTTGACTAATCTCTTCATTCAATTTCAGAATGGATTGCAACTGAATATTTTGTGATGTTACCATTTTTATCCTAAAGTTTCATACTGTCAATTGATGGATATAAAATACAGAATTATCCTCACACAGTTCCATGATTATATAGGTGTTAAGGTGTGAGAGCGTTAAAGTGTTATCGTCCGGAATCACAGGTTTCTCAAATATAATATCTGTCTTTATCTACTTCATCCCGTAGGATTCGCAATTCATCATCCGTCGGTTCTTTATTACTTTGGATATTCTCAGGAATCACCAATGCAAACCCGGTATTCTCTACCACATTTTCGGCGGACACTCCCGGATTTAACGCCAGCAGTTTCATCCATTTTGTTTCATTATCAAAGCCGAGTGTGCACAAATTCGTTACGACTCGATATGGACCGGTATTTGGCGGCAATCCTGCATCTTCACGTGCTCCCGGACCAGATAAAAATCCGGGGGTGGTAATAAAGTCGACTTTTGGTATGAACCGGCGCTTGTCATGCTGCATAATGGCAATCGTTTTCCAGCACGTGCTCCCAACATCATTTCCGCCGCCCGACCCGGGCAAACGAACCTTCGGTTTAGAATGATTATCCCCGATGATGGTTGAATTGAGATTCCCGTACATATCAATTTGCGCACCACCTAAAAACCCATAATCCACAAATCCTCGTTGAGCTGTTTCCATGATATCACAAATTCCGGCGGCAGCAACTCCGCGGTTGAATGTCCGCATATCTCCGACGGCAAGCGGAAGTTTATCCAATTGTGCACCGACACCGCCAAACTCAAAAATAGAAATGAGATTAGGTGCATATAGTTTCTGAGCAAGAGACGCCGCAAGCATCGGGATTCCCGTTCCGATAAAACACGTGGTACCATCTTCCATTAATCGTGCTGAAATACAAATGAGGAGCTCCGAAGAATTGTAACGAGGTTTATTCATCTCTGCCCCCAATGCGAAGTGCATCTAATGTCCTCTTCCCGACCTTCTCTAAATATTCTTTATGATCTTGAATATCATAAATCCATGTATTTAGATATTCCTTCACATTGGATTCATCCTTTGTGGCATTCACATAGTCCCGGATATGCTGTTCATCCCGCTCATAACAGTTCGTCATTTCACCCGGATGCGCTCCAAAAGGAGCTTCAATCACTGCATCAACCAAATAATACGGGATGATGGTTCTGTCCGGCTGGCTGCGAATGACATCTTCATCCACAATTTCCTCAGCAGAAATAATGAGCCGCTTGGATGCCCTTGCCATCTCTGCCGCAAATCCGCTAATACCGTCAATTTGACAATTTCCGTATTTATCAGCTCGGCTCACATGGATGAACCCCGCATCCAAAATCAGTGCGGGCAACAAACAGATTTTCTTCCCTGTAAATGGACATTCGGCCACTTTTGCAGCGCTATATTTGAATGTATCCGTACCCAACATAACTTGAGTAGGAAGAAACGGTACGCCCATTGCAGCAGCTTTAAATCTCCAGGTAAGTGCCGCATTTGACCACTCAACAATTTTTTGGACATAACCACTTTCCACTGATCGTCGTGCATTCGCAGAAAGGCCGTAAACTTCAAAGCCGATGTAAGTCCAATCCAGTTGTTTCACCGTATTCGCCGCCGCTAACAGATCGGATTCAAAAACACCTTGACCGGCACATTTCAAGTCATGAAAACCCTGGCGCAGTATCTCGCGAACAAGAGACATCGGAGCACGAACAGTCCCATACAACTCAATTCCGATATAATCACCCTCTGCAAGAAACTGTGATACAGCTTCTCGCTCTGTCATGCGCTTGTCAATAAGTTCTCTGGATTTATATGTGCGGTTCCATTCCCGAAATGCATCCATATCCGGTGGCTGGATTAATTCTCCACTTCCGCTTGACAACACATTCATAGAATTCTCCCCGCAACAATACGAATCATTGCTGTAAAAACACTTTGCCCCGACTATCAGCTTCTGCGGTTAGAAGCTTCATCATCGGGGCAATGCTGTTAAGTATATTTAGTAAAGGTATCCTAAACCGATATAAAGCCCGCTTGTTCCGTCCTGCTCATCGGCAGCCATTCCATAATCGATGGCCACAATGAAATTCTCATTTAGCGCGATCCTAAAACCACCGCCATAAGAAAGATGCAAGGCTTCTTCCCCATCAATGTCTCCACTAACCGGATATTTATCTATCACCTGTCCACCATCTACAAAGGCATTTAAGGCTAAATAAAGATTCTGACCAAAAACTTGTGTTCTCAGGAATTTCCAGCGCAGTTCGGTATTGAACAATGCCACGGAGTTCCCAACCACGCGATTTTTCATAATTCCGCGCATCGTCTTGGAGCCTCCGAAGCCTTCTTGAGTTTGATAGCTACTCTGGTAGTACGGCAGCATAAAGAAGGGAATATCTCCACTAAGAACACCTTGATACCCTACACGATACGCAAATGATAAATCGTTAGGAATGATACTGAAATATTGACGATGTGTGAACGTAAATACCGAATAATCAAAGTCACTGCCCAAGAAACTCGGAACAACCTGAACAAGTCCTTCAGTCCACATTCCGCTCATGGGATTGGCTTCGTTGTCTCTGGTATCATAAACCGCACCAAACTTTAAATAATTGGTATTGCCACCTTCTTTTTCATCTGGGTTTATGATGCCGCTTTCTACCCTTTCATCGAATAAAGTTTTGGTACTATCCGGCAGTAAATCTTCCGTTTTACCCTCGTTTAACACCGAGATATCCACCGTGCCGACTTCGGTGTTGAAAAGTCCAACCCCAAAAAGACCGTTCAAATTATCGCCGTATATTTTCTTCTGAAAGTCAGACGTGAATTTTAAGACATTCCGTTCATGGCGATAATAGACGCGAGTTTTATAAATGGAGGCATCGTAATCCTCGTGTTCAACATCCGATATTTCAAAGACCGGATTATAATCAGCTTCATAGCCATTAAATCCGTAGAACGGCAATGCCTGCTCGGTCATGTACGCCAATTCTCCGGTAACACGTAAACCAAGTGGCAGTAAATATTTTGAATCAAACTGCACACGGTTGATTCCGCCACCTTTGGTTGTCCTAGAAACCTCAAGGTAAATTTGATATTTATAATCGGGATACACTGAACCATCGCCGTAGTTATACGGGTTCAGAATTATACCATATAAAAGTCCGATATCTGAATTACCGCCAATTGCCGGTACACCGCCAAAGCTCCATCCGGTTGGGGTTTTGTCTTCATCTTGTGCGATTACCACACTCATCATCATAACGATGACAAATACCAATAATCCGTTTCGTCTTAGTTTTTTCATGATTCCTCCATGTATGTGACGATTATTGAAATGAATAAGCTATGGAATTTCATCATATTTCACCATAAATGCATTAGTTTTATTTTGGGTTCTTTCCTGCCTTGCCTGCCGCAGGCGGG
>JACNKV010000095.1:23547-33297 GCA_014381855.1 Fidelibacterota bacterium
TTTACATATCCTTGATGTTATTTGGCAACAATTCCTAAAATATTTTAATGTAAATTCACTGCGAGTATTCAAGATATTTACATAATAACTAAGGAGGTAATATGCTTGATCAACGAAAATCAATTTGGGGTTGGTCCATGTACGACTGGGCGAACTCTGCCTTTGCAACCACCGTCATGTCGGGATTCTTCCCTCTGTTCTTCAAAGGATACTGGGCAAACCCGGATAACCCTGCTGAAAGCACGTTTTATTTGGGATTGGCAAATTCCATCGGCTCAATCATCGTGGCAGCTTTAGCTCCATTCTTAGGTGCGATTGCGGATCGGGGTTCTGCCAAGAAAAAATTCATGTACATGTTCGCCTTCTTAGGCATCATCATGACAGGCGGATTGTGGATGGTGCAACAAGGTCAATGGCAAATGGCCGTTCTGTTTTATGTCATCGCAACCATCGGTTTCTCCGGCGGAAATATTTTTTATGACTCCCTCTTACCCGGTGTAGCTTCGGAAAAGAAAGTTGATTACACATCCTCTCTTGGCTTTGCCATGGGATATATCGGCGGCGGATTGTTATTCCTGGTAAACGTCGTTATGTACCTCAAACCGGAGCTATTTGGCATTCCGGATGAGGCGACAGCAATTCGTATCTCGTTTGTATCCGTGGCGGTATGGTGGGCAGTATTTACTATCCCAATCTGGCTTTGGGTAGATGAACCGGAAATCTATGAACCGGTCGGAATGGGGGCTGCAATCGGTCTCGGCTGGAAGCAGCTCAAAGATACACTTAAAGACATTCGCCATTTGAAAGTGGTTGGAATGTTCCTCTTAGCATATTGGTTATATATCGATGGAGTCGACACGATTGTACGAATGGCTGTGGACTATGGGATGAGTTTAGGTTTTCCAAGTAGTGCGTTAATTACAGCATTACTGATGGTTCAGTTCATTGCGTTTCCTTCAGCCTTACTCTACAATTACTTCGCAACAAAAATTGGATTGAAACCAGCAATCTTAGTCGGGATCGCCGGATACGGGGTTATCACCTTCCTCGGTTACTTTATGGCTGAGGAGTGGCACTTTTATACTTTAGCTGCCATGATTGGTCTATTCCAGGGCGGGATTCAAGCCCTCAGCCGCAGTATGTATACACGGCTGATTCCAGCGGAAAAAGCGGCGGAGTTCTTTGGGTTTTATAACATGCTTGGCAAATTCGCCGCCGTGATCGGTCCTGCAATGATGGGAACAATCACATTAATCACCGGCAATATTAGGTATGGAATTCTATCCATTCTAATCCTATTTGTTCTTGGCGCATATTTCTTTATGAAAGTCAATATCGAAGAAGGACAAAAAATGGCAAGAGAATACTTGGCAAAATAACGTCGACACTAATCTCGGTTGAAATACAAACGCCCCGACTAATCGGGGCGTTTGTTATAGAAAAAGTGCCCCCCTTGGAGAAAGGGGAAATCTCCGCAGGGGGCGGGGGTAGAGCGGGCGATGAGAATCGAACTCACGTCACGAGCTTGGGAAGCTCGGGTAATAACCATTATACGACGCCCGCAGCGATGGGAAATTTAGCAGGTTTTTACTGACAGGACAAGAGTGAATCCATGATAAGGGCACTTTGTCAACAAATGGATATGAGTTCATTAACAACCCCCTAAATCCCCCCTTTACTAAGGGGGACTTTCTGGTCCATTTTTATACCCCCTTGTCAAAGGGGGCTAGGGGGGGTATATAAAATTTCAAAATCAAAAATCGTTAACCTGCCCGCCTCCGGAGGGTTTGACTCACTTCTCTACTGCCCGCAGCAGGCGGGAATGTTTCAGGTACCCATTTATGTGATGAGCCTAAAAGTGTATCCGGGATGACCCAGCTATTTCAACAACACCATTTTCTTCACATCTCTGAATGATCCACTCTTCATTACCACAAAATACATTCCGCTGGAAACGGCGTTTTCAAAACGATCCGTTCCGTTCCAGATCACACTGTAATAGCCGGTCTCATGATGTTCATTGTTGACTAACGTTTTTATCTCTCTCCCAAGGATGTCGTATATCTGTAAGTTTACAGATCCATCTTCGGGTAGGCCGTATTCTATCGTTGTTATTGGATTGAACGGGTTCGGGTAGTTGTGATAAAGTGCAAACTTCTCAGGAACCGCCTTCATCTTTACCGATTGAATTCCTTGTTGAACAATGATTTGTTCTTTGGAATAAAACGTATACACCATGTCAAAATCAGGATCTTGTCTATCCAAGGATTTAACATTCAGTATGATATGCGCCGGTTCGTTCTCATTTAGGAGGCCAACTTCAACGAGCAATGTCCCGCTTTCTTCATTCTTCTTTACAAGCGCTATCATAGTTTCGGGTGATGTTTTTGATACAACATCCACTTCCGTCGTGAAAGTGGGATAGGTGATAAATATCTGACCCGCATTCGATTCATCGGGGAATGGGATCAATAGTTCATTCCCTGAGTGAACCAGAGCTAGTTCATCGCCGATCATGTATTTGGCCAAAAGATCAGATTCAACAGTCTGATAATCCCAATTCCACATCCGTGTGAATGTCATAATATCCCGTAAATCGTAGGTTTCGTCGGGGAATGGAATCAAATGGGGAACCACACCCGATACCGGACCCAACTCATACGAATAATCATCACTTGTCCACCCGGAAACAAAACCGGAGAGATCAACGACATCTACGGTAAAATCGCCGTTGTAATCCGCAAGCATGTACGTGTTGAACTGCAATTCCTTTGATTCTGTACTATTATTCGACCAGTCTACAATATCGATTAGAACAATGCCCAGCGTATCTAAAGATGCAAGTGTTTCGGTAAACGAAATAACAATCGCTGTGTCACTTGCATTATACACTGACGTAAACGGCATCGATGCATATCCCATCGACGAGATTGTTTGTATCCCTTTATCGGATAATGGTTGTGAGAAATGAATCGAGATATTTACATCATCCGGTTGCAAAATGATATCCGGATGAGGGTTAACTCTTGTAATCTGTGCACGTTGAGGAATCCCTGTGACTTCCGTAGAATACTCACTCTCATTTCCCGGGATATCCGTCGCTGTCACTCTCAGGTAGTATAGATTTCCATCGACAAATTCACCGACAAATGCCTCACATTCATTCGTGAATAATTCCAGAACAGGGGTGGTTGGTGAAGACACGTCCCCGGCATACACCGTAAAGTGATCAAAATCCTCATCGGTGTTTTCATCCCAACTCAAATAAATCCGTTCGGTAGAAAAATATCCCACCAAGTTTGCAGGGGTTGCAGGCGCTGCTCGATCAATCAGTACTCCGTCACTTTTCACGATATCTCCTATATTCTGAACATGGTCCACCCCTCTCACCTGCAATTGATAAACATGATCTGTTATCAACTCAAGGCCAATCAATTCTAAGGATGTATCTATCCCGGCATCTGTCCAGGGGATAGTAAACCCAGCGATGGTCGTGTCATAGAGTGCATATTCATGTCTGTTTAGACCGGATACTTCATCGGTAAACATCGTCCAATGTCCGCTGAAATACTCAGTAGAATTTTGCCGATCGATATCAGTGGTATCTCCGTCAACAACAAGTGACCCGGCCGGACCGGTATGGTCTGCGATGATCCCATCTGTGGAAATACTTTCTGATTGATTCAACACTGCATCGGTAACCCGCACGGAAACATAATATATTTGTTCATCGTCAAGCAAAAATGAGTCATCGGTTATCTCCGTATTCAGTAACACATTCGTCCACTCTTTTATATCGATCGTTTGCGGAGATGTCCCAACGGCATATTCGTAGAACTGAATTCCGCTGGTTGTATCACTGAATCCATCCCAAGAGGCCACCAACGTCGTCAGCGATTCGGTATAGGACTCATCCGTTGTCAGTCCATCCACAACAGTTCCCAAAACCGGCGGAGATAAATCAACCGTAATCCCGTCACTCGTCATGGTTTGTGATCGACTGCCTGATAAATCATACGCTCTTAATGACACGTAATAGGTTTCAGCGTGATTTAAAGACAGCGCATAGGACACCGCCATGGTATCTAACCCGACATTCGTCCAATCAACAACAGAAGAATCTCCCTCTCCGGTTCCGATGCAATATTCATAATAATGGAGTTGGGGTTCATTGCTGTTGTGCCAGAATACTGCAAGCGTATCCGAAGAACCCTGGAACGTCAAGTTTGTTGTACTGCCTTCCCACGGTGCTTCTACCACCGGTTCAAACAGATCGACCGTAATTCCGTTGCTCGAGGAGACAGCCGATATATTTCCGACGTGATCTGTGGCTCTCACAGACCCAAAATACATCACATTGTGTTCTAAGTTCAGACTTTCGACCGTCACTGTTGTATCAAGATTAATGCTGATCCAGTCAACAATGTCCGCTTCACCGTTTGTGGTGCCGATCGCGTATTCATAATACTGAATCCCGCTGAACTGATCGGAAAATCCTGACCATGTCATCGAGAGCGTATTCGGACTGTTCGTCCAGTCAATATCTTCATCCGTTCCGTCAATGACCCATCCTATAACCGGTGGCGTCAAATCGGCCATGATGCCGTTGGTAGTCACAGATTCAGAAACATATCCAACCACATCGGTTGCCCGCACGGACTGATAATATACCGTGCCATCAACTAACGTTAAATCACCGGTCGTCACTGTGTTTTCCAAATTAGCATTTGTCCATGGGTGAATATTGTCCCCTCCTACTGATGTACCTATCGCATACTCATAGAACTGAATCCCGCTTAAATTATCGCTGAATCCATTCCACGTTGTCGTGAGAGAGTTCGGCGATCCGGTAAATGTCATATCTTCTGTGGTACCATCTATAATTGTGCCAAGATTCGGTGGTGTAAGATCAATCGTAAGCCCATCTCCGGAAAGAGGTACTGACAAATTACCGGCGACATCATAGGCACGTACGGTCCCGTAATACATCGTTCCTTCTGTCAGGGAAAGTTGAGGAATCGTCACATTGATGTCCAAACCGACATCCGTCCAATTTACGATGTCCACAGCTCCCGGTGTCGTCCCGACCGCAACGTCATAATGGTCTATGCCGGACGCATCATCACTCCCTGTCCAAGTCATGGCGAAGGTTGTATCACTACCGTGAAACTCCAGATCTTCGTCATAACTTCCCTCAAATACGGAAGTAATCGTTGGTAAAACCACATCCACGGTGATGCCGTCGGTTGAAACGACATCCGAAATATTATCTACCGCATCCGTCACACGAACGGACACATAATAGGTAACTCCATCCGATAAACTCAAGTCAGAGAAAACCATCTCTGTGTCTAATCCGTTCTCTGTCCACCCAACTACGTCATCTGCTCCGGGGGATAATCCGATTGCCGCTTCATACACGGCTATCCCGCTAACCGCATCACCAAACCCTGCCCAGGTTACAAGAAGAGAATCCGGGGCGTTCGTCCAGTCAATATCTTCATCCGTTCCATCAATGATTGTCCCTGTAAACGGAGAACTGATATCCGTGGTAATCCCGTTCGTGGAAATGAAGTTTGAACTGTTCCCTACCGCATCCGTCGCTCTAACGGAAACATAATACGTGTTGCCGTCCTGTAACGCTTCAGCAAACGCCGTAAATGTCGCGGAGGTATCCAGTGACGCATTCGTCCATTCAACCACGGATGCATCGCCGGCTACACTTCCTACTGCGACTTCATAATAAGCGATACCACTTAACGCATCACCAAACCCCGTCCATACTGCTGATAAACTGTCAACCGTTCCGGTATAGGTCAGGTCTTCAACGAGACCGTCGATCACAGAGCCAAGACTTGGAGGTGTAATATCGGGAATAATTCCGTCACCACTCACAACATCGGATACATTTCCTGCCATATCCACCGCACGGATATTTGCAAAATACATCTCTCCTTCTGTTAAACTCAAGCCGGTGATCGTGACATACGTACTCAATCCATTCTCTCTCCATTCAACTACATCCGAAAGTCCGGCTTCGGTTCCAAAGGAATATTCATAATGACTCATATCCCGTGTAAATCCATCAGTGCCTGACCATGAAAGCGTCAAAGAATCCAACGTATTCAAATAATCATAATCTATGCCGATTCCGCCTTCTGAAACATCCGTAACCACCGGCTGCCCCACATCCACGGTGATGCCGTCGGTTGAAATGACATCCGAAATATTATCTACCGCATCCGTCACACGAACGGACACATAATAGGTAACTCCATCCGATAAACTCAAGTCAGAGAAAACCATCTCTGTGTCTAATCCGTTCTCTGTCCACCCAACTACGTCATCTGCTCCGGGGGATAATCCGATTGCCGCTTCATACACGGCTATCCCGCTAACCGCATCACCAAACCCTGCCCAGGTTACAAGAAGAGAATCCGGGGCGTTCGTCCAGTCAATATCTTCATCCGTTCCATCAATGATTGTCCCTGTAAACGGAGAACTGATATCCGTGGTAATCCCGTTCGTGGAAATGAAGTTTGAACTGTTCCCTACCGCATCCGTCGCTCTAACGGAAACATAATACGTGTTGCCGTCCTGTAACGCTTCAGCAAACGCCGTAAATGTCGCGGAGGTATCCAGTGACGCATTCGTCCATTCAACCACGGATGCATCGCCGGCTACACTTCCTACTGCGACTTCATAATAAGCGATACCACTTAACGCATCACCAAACCCCGTCCATACTGCTGATAAACTGTCAACCGTTCCGGTATAGGTCAGGTCTTCAACGAGACCGTCGATCACAGAGCCAAGACTTGGAGGTGTAATATCGGGAATAATTCCGTCACCACTCACAACATCGGATACATTTCCTGCCATATCCACCGCACGGATATTTGCAAAATACATCTCTCCTTCTGTTAAACTCAAGCCGGTGATCGTGACATACGTACTCAATCCATTCTCTCTCCATTCAACTACATCCGAAAGTCCGGCTTCGGTTCCAAAGGAATATTCATAATGACTCATATCCCGTGTAAATCCATCAGTGCCTGACCATGAAAGCGTCAAAGAATCCAAGGTGTTCAGATAATCATAATCTATGCCGATTCCGCCTTCATTGACATCGGTAATTAATGGCAAACCTGTGTCAATCGTGATGCCGTTTGTGGTTGCAACCGACGATACATGTCCCACACCATCCACAGCACGTACGGACACATAATATGTCTCCCCGCTGACCAGAGAGAGACTGTCATTTATCACCGTTGTACTGTCTGAATTATTCGTCCAATCCACAATATCTGTCCCGCCGGATGTGGTGCCGACAGCATAGTCATAATACAAAATTCCGCTATGAGCATCACTAAATCCTGTCCAGCTTGCTGAAATGGTGGTATCGTTGCTACTCCAACTCAAATCTTCTTCCAATCCATCAATGACAGAACCGGCAACAGGATTCGTCTCATCCAACCCGAACCCGTCGGAACTGATAACAATTCCGACATTCCCAACAGCGTCCGTCGCACGAACATTGATGTAATACGTCGGACCTTGCGTCAAACCGGAAGCAGTTTCTAAGGTCGTATCAAGACTCACGGATGTCCAGTTGATAATCTGGGTTCCGCCGGGAGAAATACCAACGGAGTACTCATATTGAGCAATCCCGCTGAGTGTGTCACTAAATCCGACCCAGTTGCCAATAATCATGAAGTTGTTGCTCACCCAATCTACATCCAGCGAATCGCCGTCGTTCACAAATCCGGGTATCGGAGCGGAGAGGTCTGGCGTCATTCCGTCACCGGAAAATACTTCGGACTCATTCCCGGCTAAGTCTTTCGCCTTCACATTCGCAAAATAGGTAGTCCCTTCTAACAACGTGAGTTCGGTAAATGTGAATGTGTTCGTCATGCCGGCTGAGGTCCACTCCACAACGTCGGTGCTGTCTGCGAACGTCCCAAGCGATACAAAATATTCTGAAATATTCCGTGTATCCGTGCCAATCCAAAATACGGACAGGGACGAAATCTGATTCTGAAAATCTTCATCGGAAACTACACTTCCCTCAAATACGGAAGTAATCGTCGGCGGAACAGCATCCACCATAATTCCATCTGAAGAGACAGGATTTGAATTATTTTCTGCCGAATCCATCGCTTTGACACTCACGTAGTACGTCGTTCCGCTTTCAAGCGTCAATCCCGTGGTATCGGCTAACGTGTCTAATCCAACGTGGGTCCAACTGACCACATTACTTCCACCGGACGTGGTGCCTATGGCATATTCGTATCCGACAATCATGCCGGTTGCATCAGAGAAACCTGACCAGTTCGCCGAAAGATGTGTCGTGGAGTTCATCCAGTCAACATCCTCATCTCCGTTACCATCGGAGACTTGTCCTGCCAGCGGTGGTGTTAAGTCGTAGGTAAATGTGTCTGTTCCAAACTCTGTCTGGGGGTTATCCACGTTATCTGTGGCACGTGAAAAGACGCTGTACGAGGTTCCATCCGTGAAATTGACAGTATTCAAACTGTAGGTCCATGTATCTGTGCCGACCGGAGCTATCCAAATCTGAGACCCGCCCCAGCTAAATCCATTCCACCAGGCATTATCGCCGGAACGCTGAATTGCAATTTCAACAGATGCCAACCCTGAAGTAGAATCCCCGGCAGACCCGGAAATAGATGTGGCACTGCTCCAGTTGAGACTGTTGTAATACTCCCGATCGATAAGAACGTCTGAAAATGCCGGTGAAGTATCGAAAATAAAGCTGTCTGTGGCATAGGTGGTTTCCACATTGCCGGCTGCATCAACGGCTCTCACATCAATCGTATAGGGTACCGCATCGGTAAAACGATCAGATGAAAGATCGTAATGCCATTCTGTTGTTCCTTCGCATAGGAGCCACGTGGTATCGGCAATCCAGTTCGTTCCGCTCCAATTCAATTGATCCGATTGACGGATTATTCTAACCGTAACCGTCGTAACGGGAGATGATGCATCAACTGCTGTCCCATGAATCGGTTGGGAGGAATTCCATCCGTTGGCACTGTAATATGCTTCTGAGATGGTGAGTTCGGTATTCGGTGCAGAGGTATCAAACACGAAGCTGTCCATACCGTACGCCGTTTCACTATTGCCGACCGCATCCGTGCCGCGGGAACGAACGCTGTAATGTCCGCCGTCAGTGAGATGTTCAGAACTAAGGTCATACGTCCAGGTGTCAGTCCCGTTAGCCGCGACCCATTGTTCATCACTCACCCACGATGCGCCGTTCCAGTATTGGTTTGTAATTGTGTTTTTCACGGATACGTCCATGGACGTAAGCCCCGCATAGTCATCCGCTGCGGTTCCGTGTATCTGCACATCGGCGCCCCAGCCTTCGGCATTATAATAGTCTGCAGAGATATCCACAACTGATCCCGGAGGATGGGTATCAACCAACACACCGTTTGTGGTCGTGTGCATGGACATGTTCCCCGCCACGTCTTTGGCACGGACAGAAATGTAATACAGGGTCGCATGCTCCAGACTCAGCCCTGTTTTTGTCCAGGAGGAAAGATTCCCGACCCAAGACCAGTCCATCACTTCTGTACCACCTGAGGATGTTCCGATTGCTGTTTCGTATCCTTCAATGCCGCTGATGGCATCACTGAACCCGCTCCATTCGGCGGTGAGGGTGGAATCTGATCCCGTGTATGTAACGTCCTCTCCCGTCCCGTCGATAACGGTTCCGACAAGCGGTGC